>CAZVDN010000006.1:7435-31832 GCA_964625665.1 uncultured Streptomyces sp.
CCGCTCTCGCCAAAATGCCCGGTGTGGCGGCGGCGCGAAAAGAACTCGTGGCGCAGGGTGATCTTGTTGCGCCGGTCTGGCTTGAGGATCGACAGAATTTTCTTGTCAGAAAAGCCTGGTTTAATGCGCCTCCACAGGATTTGCTTGACAGTCTACAACGCGGAACTGAAGCGGAGAAACGTGTTTTCGCAAATTGGGGGCCAACTAACCCGAATTCGCTTGGTGATGGCGATTCGAACCGCCAATTCCTGATTGAGGCGGCCTATTTCGAGGATCTTGCAAGCGGATACGTGATCAGCCAAGGGGCGGACTACGATCATTTGCCTGCGGCAACGCCCAGATACATATTCGGGGACCCAAACGCTACTCAATCACCGGTGTCGCGTGAAGGGGGGAACTGGCAGGATCATTTTTATGGTGGTGGCGGCAACGATAGCTTTAACGGAAATGGCGATAGTGATCTGATCTATGGCGGCGCAGGGAATGATGTTTTAAATGGAGGCGCCGGTGAGGACACCATTGTGGGTGGCGAAGGCAGTGACGAACTGTCAGGCGGCGATAGCGGTAGTGAGAAGGACGTGCTCAGTGGCGGTCGTGGGTTGGATACCTATTTTGCAGGTTTCGGCGACGTCATTGATGACACTGATGGCGCCGGAAGTGTCATTCTCAATGGCATAACGTTGCGCGGGCCAACGACTCCGTATTGGTACGTTGATTTTGGCCAGTACGTGGCGGGAAATGGGCCGCACCCCGAGTTGGACGGCATGCCTGATTCAAGTCTCCAGTGGACCGATAGCAATTTTCGTTATGCGGGGGGAGGCGGGACCGGATTTGTCGGGGCGCTCGGTCTCGACTATCGGAGTTTTCCGCTTACGATTCAGGCGTTGAATGGCAGTGGGTCGCTGACAATAAACAACTGGAGAAACGGCGATTTGGGAATTTATTTGCCCATTCACCATGTTTATCCCCGGCGTTTACAAACTGGTGAACCCGTTCCGCCATCACCCGGAACCCTTGCGCCGGTGACCTATGGTAGCGACGGTGATGACACGCTGGTGGGCGTGAATAACGATACCGTTGACGGCGGAGACGGTAACGATACATTGATGGCGGTTCGAAAAATTGCTTCGGAATCGGACTATATGGACGAAGCGAGGATTGCACTGGTTGGCGGTCGTGGCAATGATACGTACTTAGTTGGAAGTGGCTTTGACTATAGCGGCGCTGATCGGCACCACGCCCTGTATGTCAGCATTAATAACTACGATGATACGCAATCGGTCGATACCCTGCGGATTGCTAATTTGAAGCCATCCGATATTCATTTATATGAAAGAGGGTCCGACCTGGAGATAGAGGCCCCAAGGACGGAAGATTGGGACGGTTATACCAACTTTGCTGTCACAATTGTCGATTACTTCAAGGCTGCAGAGAACGAGATTGATCAGATTGAGTTTGATGACGGAACTGTGCTGACAAATCTGGACGCGCTGATCGAGTATGGCGTTAGTGGTACAGTGTTCAACGATAGCCTCGACTATGGTTCAAATGGCATCGACGTTTCAAGCTCCGCAATCTATGGAAGGGGTGGCAATGACGTACTGAATGGCGAGCAGGGGCAACATGGTGGAGATGGCAACGATATATTGATGGGTCGGAATTCGTATGGTGATGCAGGTGACGACACGCTATTCGCGGGCGGGGAAGGTGGTACAGGCAACGACACTTATTTGTTCAATCGAGGGAGCGGGTTCATAACGGTCAAGGAAGGAGGTGGCGCACTCGACATTATTCGGCTGGGCCCCGGCATTGCGCCCGCGGACGTGCATGTCACCAGGGGATTCGCCCCTAATCTGCAATATCCGTATTGAGATCCCGCCCGAATTGCAGCGGATGTTAGCGGTTCAATTTCAAAAAACCTGAATTTAAGCATTGATGGCACGCAAGACACGCTCGTCGTGACAGGCTGGTTCGATGGTGCCATCTACCAAATAGAGGAAGTGCGATTCGATTCTGACGGCAGTGTTTGGGATGCGGACACGCTGGAGATTCTTGCGGGCGGCGGCGCGGATGGAGTGGGTGAGCCCGATAATCCTGCGGAGAGTGATGCGATTCTGCTGGGAAATAGCGGTAACGACGTAATCACGGGTGATGCCAGTGCAAATATTTTTTACGGCGATATTGGTGACGATACGTTGATAGGCGATGCCGGGAACGATACCTATATATTTAATGTCGGCGGCGGGGTAGATACGATCTACGACAGTGGCGCCGGGGGTGAGGTAAATACTATTGTATTTGGCGCCGGGATTGACCGTGGTGATGTAACTCTTGGATTGGGATCCTTGCTGCTGAGGGTGGGGGGCGGCGGTGACTCAATACACATCGCCAATTTTGACCCCAAGGATGTTCACGCGCAGCCCTCGATCGCGCAATTTATTTTTGGCAACGGAGAGGCCATCACATATGAGGAACTCATTTCAGGCGGTTTTGATCTGGATGGAACTCAAGGTGACGATCTCATGGAAGGGACCAATGTCATAGACCGGATGTCCGGATTGGATGGGAATGATGTTTTTCACTCGTTCGCGGGTGCCGACTGGTTAAATGGCGGTGCTGGAAATGATTATTTAGCTGGCGGAGCAGGAAACGATGTCTATTTCTTCGGGGAAGGCGGTGGTTCGGATGTGATTGATGAGTCTGACGCTCTCAATGGTGATTTCGATTCGATTGAACTTTTGACGACGCCGGGCAATGTTTCCGTGAGGCGCGATGGTATCGGTGGCGTCGATCTTGTTTTTTTGATGAACCGCAGTGGTGATTCGCTGACAATAAGTAATTTTGACGCTCCGCAAAACCATATCGAGGAAGTCCGTTTCAGCGACGGGACTATTTGGGATCGTGCGCAGTTGATGGTCGAAGTGTCGGCTTCTAACAGTGCGCCGATACTTGATAGTGACGTCCCAGATCAGTCGGCCCTGGAAGACGCCCCCTTCAGTTTTACCTTGCCGGCAGAGGAGTTCATTGATTCCGATGGGGGTGACACTCTTGTTTTAAGTGCTAGTAAGAATGATGGGGCGGCGCTGCCGTCATGGTTGGCGTTCGACCCCGTTACGCGCGTTTTTTCTGGAACGCCGGGCAACGGCGATGTTGGCGTTATCGAGCTTAAGGTCGTTGCGACCGATCGATCAGGCGCCACGGCAAGCGATACATTTGATCTATCTGTTTTGAACACCAACGATACTCCGGTATTGGCGAACGCAATTGGAAATTTTCAGGTTCTGGAGGACGCGGAATTTAGTGTCGCCCTGCCGGCCGATCAATTTTTCGACGTTGACGCAGGTGATTCGCTTTCGCTTGAGGTCGTGCGGATGGACGGATCGACGCTCCCGTCGTGGCTTTCTTTTGATATGGCAACGCGAACCATTCGAGGCACGCCGGAAAACGCTGATGTCGGCTCATTTTCCCTCAAGGTGATTGCGACAGACGGCGCGGGGGCGACCGTGCGGGATACCTTTAGCGCTACGGTTTTGAATACCAACGACTCGCCCTTCGCAGTTGCGGATAATTTCGCGCTCAATGAAAACGGGGCGAGCGGCAATCTGTCGCTAGCCATGCTTGCCAATGACACTGATCCCGATCTCGGTGACGTTTGGCACATCAGCGCCGTCGATACCACAGGCACCGTCGGCTTTGTTACTTTCGATGTAACGACGCAGTCCGTTGTTTACTCGGCGAACGGCGCGGCAATCGAAGCGCTGGGCAGCGGAGCGATGTTGACTGACGGGTATGTCTATACCGTAGTCGATGCGGCCGGAGCGGCCTCATCGGCGCAGGTGTCGTTGACGATTGCGGGTATCAATGATGCGCCGGTATTGTCGCTTCAAACCGGGGCGCAGTCTGCAACGGTCGGTAACGCCTTTTCCGTGATGCTGGCTGCCACCACATTTTCGGATGTTGACGCAGGGGATACGCTGATTTACGGCGCCCGCCTCGCAGGCGGAGCAGCCTTGCCTTCATGGCTGACGTTCAATGCGGCCACACGGACCCTCTCCGGTGTCGCGGCGGCCGACAACGTGGGTAGTTATGCCATTGATGTGACGGCGACTGACAGTGGCAATCTGAGTGCGGTCGATTCGTTCACACTGTCCGTTTCAGATACGACGGCAGGATTGACCCTGACGGGTATCACCGGCAACGATCTACTGTCAGGAGGTGCGGGCAATGATGTGCTGGATGGCCAAGGCGGCGCTGACCATCTGTCGGGAAACGACGGCAACGATACACTCAAATATTTTGCGGATGGAACGTGGAGTAGTGGATTTGTCGCTTATAACGCTGGCAGTCCAGGCATCGCCGGTACAGCAAAATCCGCAGCGATTGCCGGCAAGAACCGCTCCTTTGAGATATTTGACGGTGGTCGTGGCGAGGATGTAATTCTCGGCACGGCGGGCGATGACGCCATTTTTCTCGATGACGGATTCAGCGCTTTTCCGGGCATTTCGGGCGCGCGCATCGCTGGTGTCGAACGTATCGACGGCGGGTTGGGTAATGACGTCATCGACCTTACCAGCAGCATCTATGGTTACGGAAGCGTGACGCTGGTTGGTGGCGCTGGCAATGATGTACTTTGGGCCTCGGCGGGGGACGATTTGTTATTCGGTGACGCCGGTAACGACGATCTTTTTGGCGGTGCCGGACAGGACTATCTGCTTGGCGGCGCAGGCAACGACACATTGAATGGCGACCGTGGCGACGATTTGATGGAGGGAAGTGCAGGCAACGACAAATTGAACGATCTATTCGGCAATAACCTCTTTTACGCGAAAGATGGCAATGACTCGTTAACGGGCGGGGACGGTGGGGAAATTTTTATCGGTGGCGCCGGCAATGATTCAATCGTGACGGGCGGCGGAGCCGACGTCATCGTATTTAATCGAGGTGATGGCCACGATACTGTGGCGAAATCGGCTGCGCTGGACAATACACTTTCGTTGGGAGGCGGAATACTCTACAGCGATCTTTATCTGGCAAAGCGCGGCAATAACCTGGTTCTTCAGACAGCGGCCAATGAGGATTTGACCTTTGCCGACTGGTATACAGGTAACGGTAATCGAAGCGTCAAAAATCTGCAAATGATTATGGGCGGAGGCAGCGATTTCGTTCCCGCAGGTGTCGATGCGCTGCGTGATAACCGGGTTGAGCAGTTTGACTTCAGCGCTATTGTGAATAAATTCGATCAGGCCCGTGCGTCGTCTCCCTCCACCGCAAATCGCTGGGCAATCATGAATGCCCTGCTGGATGCCCATTTGGGAAATGGCTGTGATACTGAAGCATTGGGCGGTGATCTTGCCTACCGTTATGGTACGAATGGCAGTTTGGCCGGCATTGGCGTCAATTCGGCCCAGGCGATTTTGGCGGGGCAGAGTTTCGGCGCATCGCCCCAGGGATTGCAGTCATTTTCCGGTTTGCAGGAGGGGCTGGTGAAATTGGGTTAAGGCAACCCAGGAGCCAATCATGGGGTCGTGATTGCTCCCGACTACCGGTCTCCCCGGCAGTACCAACGGCCGACCGTTGCCGCGCCGATACACTACAATGCCAACGTTATTGTTCTCGTCAGCGGGAGTGGGGATGGTGCGAGCTCTGTTGGTATCGGTGTTGGTGCTGTTTGCCGGCTTGGCGGCGGCGGACGAGGCGGGCGTCAAAAAGCTGCTGGCTGGCAAGTTTCCGCAGGCCAAAATCGACAGCGTGTTGAAAACGCCTTACGGCGGGCTCTATGAAGTCTATATGGATGGCCGCATCCATTACACCGACGAAAAGATGACCTTCTTGATGATCGGGGAGTTGATCGACACCAAGACCTCGATGAACGTCACCGAGCAGCGCTTCCGCAAGCTGACCGCGCTCAATCTCAAGGAACTGCCCCCGCCTGACATGGCGATCAAGCGCGTCAAGGGTGACGGGCGCCGCCAGTTGATCGTGTTTTCAGATCCGATGTGCCCGTTCTGCCGTCGCATCGAGCAGGAATTCACCAAACTGAACAACGTGACGATTTATATTTTTCCGTATCCGATCGAAAAGCGATTTCCGGGCACGACCGAGCTCTCGAAGGCCATCTGGTGTTCGCCGGACCGCGGCAAGGCCTGGGATGAATGGATGTTGAAAGGCGTGAAGCCGACCGCCAAGGCGACCTGCGCAACGCCGATCGAAGACATCGACCGCATTGGCAGCAAGATGGGCATCGGCGTGACGCCGACGGTCATCTTTGCCGATGGCGCGCCGATGAATGGCATGATTTCAGCGGCCGAAATGGACCGCCTGATGAACCAGACGCCGGCGAAATAGCGCCGGCGCGCTAGGCAGCAACCGGCGCCGGTTTGCGCGCCTGGCATTCGCGGATTTTGCGCGTCAGGTAGTCGAGCGCGAAATCGATTTCCTCTTCGGTGTTGAAGCGGCCGACCGTGATGCGAATGGCGTTCGGGGCGGGTTGCCCGTTGTAGAGCGCCTGCAGCACGTGCGATGCGCCGCCGCCCATGCAGGCCGAGGCCGATGAGACGGCAACGTCGGTCAGCATCGCGATCATCTGGTCGCAATCGGGCAGCATGACGCTGATGTTCAGGTTGTTGGCGATGCGGTTTTGCATATCGCCGTTGACGCGCACGCAGTCGATGGCTGACAAGCCGCGAAGCAGTTTGTCGCGCAGCGCGCGCAGGCGCGGCACTTCGGTGGCCATTTCTTCGCCGGCAATGCGGAAACATTCGCCCATGCCGACAATCTGGTGGGTGGCCAACGTGCCCGAACGCATGCCGCGTTCGTGGCCGCCGCCGTGCATCTGCGGCGCGAGGGCAGGCGTGCCTTTGCGCACGTAGAGCGCGCCGATGCCTTTCGGGCCGTAGGTCTTGTGGGCGGTCAGCGACATCAGATCAACCGGCAGCGTTTTGACGTCGATGGCGACTTTGCCGGTGGCCTGTGCGGCATCCACATGCAGAACAATGCCGCGCGCGCGGCAAATGGCGCCGATCGCGGCGATATCCTGAATGACACCGATTTCGTTGTTCACCAGCATGACCGAAACCAGCGTCGTGTCCGGGCGCAGTGCAGCTTCGAAGCGGGCGAGATCGAGCAGACCGTTGGTCTGGGGGGCAAGCAGGGTGATCGAGTAGCCCTGTTTTTCAAGATCGCGCAGCGTGTCGAGCACGGCGTTGTGTTCGGTCTGCACGGAGACGAGGTGACGGCCGCGCGTCGCGTTGGCCTGTGCTGCGCCCTTGAGCGCGAGGTTGTTCGATTCCGTGGCGCCGGAGGTCCAGATGATTTCCTGCGCGCTGGCATTGATCAGGCGGGCAACGGCACCGCGGGCGGCCTCGACTGCAGCGCGGGCATCACGGCCGAAGCTGTGCGAACTGCTCGCCGGGTTGCCGAAGCGGCTGGTGAGCCAGGGCAGCATTTTTTCGACCACGCGCGGATCGACCGGCGTGGTGGCGGAATTGTCGAGATAAACGGGCAGGGAGACGGGCAAAGCGGTCACGGTGGAGTCCTGAGGGTCAGTGGCGCGGCATCAGCGCGGAGAGCACGCGCTGCCGTTTTTCTTCAACGTCCTTGGCGAAGCCGCGGTGTTTGCCGTCGATGAACGACGTCGCCAGGCCGAGTTTGAGCAGAGCGACCGCGAAGGTGGCGCCGAGATCGTCGATGTCCGGGCTGACTTTGGCCAGTTGCAGCGCTTCGATGGTTTCGTCCATCAGTTGCTGCAGTGCTGAGTGCATTTCTTCGTCGAATAGTTTTTGCATGATCGGGGTCCTGATTTTCAGCCCGATTTTAACGCAACGGCGCAGCGCCGCCCCGCGCCTTGTGCGAAAATCGCCCCCTTACAGAGGAGGGGGAACATGAATCTGAACCTGAAGGGCAAAGTGGCCGCCATCACCGGCGGCAGTGAAGGCATTGGCCGTGCGACCGCGCTGAGGATGGCCGAACTGGGGGCCAGCGTGGCGATTTGCGCGCGGCGGGCCGAGGTGCTGGAGAAGTTTGCGGCCGAAATCCGCGCCGCCGGCGGCACCGTCATGACCAGCATTGCCGATGCCACCAAACCCGAAGACATGTCGCGTTTTGTCGATGAGACGGTGAAGAAGTTCGGCCGCATCGACATCATGGTCAACAATGCCGGCGCCACCGGGCAGGCGGCCTTCGACACCGTGGACGATGCGGCTTGGGAGAAAGACATCGACGTCAAGGTCATGGCCCACATCTACACGACGCGCGCCGTCATTCCGCACATGAAGAAGCAGGGCGGCGGGCGCATCATCAATCTGAACATGGTTGCCGCCAAACAGCCGGGTGCGGCGCAGTTTCCGACCACGGTCAGCCGGGCTGCCGGACTGGCGCTGGCCAAGGGGCTGTCGAAGGAACTGGCTCCTCACAACATTCTGGTCAACGTGGTGGCCGTCGGCAAGATCAAATCGGCGCAGCAGGCGCGCGGCGCGGCGCGTGCCGGGATCACGGTCGAAGAACACTATGCGAAGACCGGCAAAACCATTCCGATGGGGCGCGTCGGTGAATCCGAGGAAGTGGCGAACGTGATTGCCTTTCTCGCCTCCGATGCGGCCAGCTACGTCACCGGAACCTGCATCAACGTCGACGGCGGTCTCTCCGGCGTGTTGTAAGTGCAGGGCACGACGACGCCCGCGGGCGGCGATCGCTTTGCCGCCTGGCTGCTGGCCTCGGTCAGCCTGCTGGCGGTCATCGGCGATTTCGTGCCCGCGTATCCGGACTGGATCACCGGCGTCATCGGCTGGACGGCATGCCTGTTGCTTTGGCACCGCGTCAAGTCGTTGCAGAGCCGCGTCATCCTGTTGCTGCTCGGGTTCGGTCTTGCCGGCGTTATCTGGGGCACGCTGGCCGGCAAGGCGGGATTATTCAACCGCGCGCTGACGCAGAACCTGATGCTGGTCGGCATGCTGATAGCCGTTTCGTTTCTGCAACTGATCGGCGCGCGCACCGGCGATCGTGACGAGAAATTTTCGACCGGGCCCGGAGCGCTGTTCCGCACGCTGGTCGGCGTGCACATCTTCGGCGCCGTCATCAATTATTCCGCAGTGGCGATTTTTGCCGACCGCCTGAGCGCGCGCACGCGGCTGTCGATGGATCAGGCGATGGCACTGTCGCAGTCCTTCATTATCGGTGCGGTATGGTCGCCGTTTTACGGCGCGATGGCCGTCGCGCTGACCTTTGCGCCGGGCGCCAGCCTGACGCGCCTGATCAGTATCGGCTTGCCGATTGCCTTGCTGGGTCTGGTGACCAGCTGGCTGACCCTGTCGTCGAAAAAGCACGGCTACGCGCGTGAATTCGCCGGTTATCCGCTGCGTCTGGAATCGTTGTGGGTGCCGTGCATGCTGGTGACCTCTGTTTTGCTGTTGCACGAGTGGCAGCCGGCCTGGTCGGTGCTCGCCATCATTACGCTGACGGCGCCGGCGATTACAGCGCTGACACTGCTGGTGCGCGACGGCGGCGGCATCGTGCCGGGATTTTTGCGCGTGATCGATGTGCGCATGCCGGAGATGGGCGGCGAGATGGCGCTGTTCATGGCGGCCGGTGTACTGTCGGCGGGCATGGCCGGCATGGTCGCTGCACTTGGCATCGGATTGCCCTTCGAGCGCTTCGGCGCGACCGAGGCTGGCATCACCGCGACGGTGATTACGTTTGCAGCGTGGCTCGGATTCCACCCGGTCATTCTCGGTATGGTGGTCGGGCCGTGGCTGGCGCAGCTGAATCCCGATCCCAACCTGCTGGCGATGTCGTTGCTGATGCCTTGGGCTTTCGGTTTGACAGCCTGTCCGTTGGGCAACACGATTCTGGCAATGAATGCGCGTTATCAGGTATCGACGCGCGAACTGCTCAACCGCAATCGCGTGTTCAGTTTTCAGATGCTGGTGCTCAGCATCATTGTGCTGCAGATCTACGAGCGCGTGACCGTGGCCTAAAGCACTTCGGCGGCGTGATCGGCCAGCCGTGAACGTTCGCCGCGTTGCAAGGTGATGTGTCCGCTGTGCGCCCAACCCTTGAAGCGGTCTACCACGTAGGTGAGGCCCGAACTGCCTTCGGTAAGGTAGGGCGTGTCGATCTGCGAGATGTTGCCGAGCACTACCACCTTGGTGCCGGGGCCGGCACGCGTGATCAGCGTCTTCATCTGTTTCGGCGTCAGGTTCTGCGCTTCGTCGATGATCAGGTATTTGTTGAGGAAGGTGCGGCCGCGCATGAAGTTCAGCGATTTGACCTTGATGCGTGAACGCACCAGATCGCGCGTGGCGGCACGGCCCCATTCGCCGGCTTCGTCGTCGGTTTTGTTCAGCACGTCGAGGTTGTCTTCGAGCGCGCCCATCCACGGATTCATCTTTTCTTCTTCGGTGCCCGGCAGAAAGCCGATGTCTTCGCCGACCGGCACCGTGACGCGGGTCATGATGATCTCGCTGTAGGTCTTGTGCTCGAGCGTGTGCATGAGGCCCGCGGCCAGCGTCAGCAGGGTCTTGCCGGTGCCGGCCTGGCCCAACAGCGTGACGAAATCGACATCGGGGTTCATCAGCGCATTCATCGCGAAGTTCTGCTCGCGGTTGCGCGCGGTGATGCCCCAGACGCTGTGACGCTGGTGGGTGTAATCGATGATGGTTTCGAGCACCGCCTGCTTGCCGTTGATTTCAGTGACGCGGGCATAGAGCGGGCGGTCCGATTCCTGATAGACGAATTCGTTGACCATCAGTTGCGAGACCAGCGGGCCGCTGATCCGGTAGTAGGTATGTCCGCCTTGCTGCCAGGATTCCATGCCCTTGGCGTGCCTGTCCCAGAAGTCGGCGCCGAGTTCGCGCGTGCCCGCGTAGAGCAGGTCGGTGTCTTCGAGGACCTTGTCGTTGAAGTAATCCTCGGTGGCCATCCCCAGCGCGCGCGCCTTGATGCGCATGTTGATGTCTTTGCTGACGAGGATGACCTGGCGCTTGGGCTGGCTGTCCTGCAGGTGTTTGACGACGCCGATGATCTGGTTGTCGGCCTTGCCGCTGGCCAGGCGGGCCGGCAGCTCGCTGATGATGGATTGCGTTTGCAGAAACAGGCGGCCGGTGGCTTCGCCGCCGTGGTGCGGCCGCAGATCGATGCCCTGTTCGATGTCGTTCTCGGCCGGGCTGACGATTTCATCGAGAAAGCGGCTGGCCTGGCGGGCGTTGCGGGAAACTTCGGAGACCCCTTTTTTGTTGGCGTCGAGCTCTTCGAGCGTCGCCATCGGTATGTAGATATCGTGTTCCTGAAAGCGGAACAGGCAGGTCGGGTCGTGCATCAGCACGTTGGTATCAAGCACGAAAAGCTTGATGGATGGGTGTAGGCGCGTGACGGTTGAAGCAGGTTTACGCGGTGTCATGTCGCTCCGGCAGTTGGCAGGGAAGAAAAATCAGGGCAGCGTCCTCACGAAGTCGAGGACTTCCTGCGCGTGGCCGGGCACCTTGAGGCCGCGCCACTCGCGGGCGATTTCGCCCGCGGCGTTGAAAACAAAGGTGCTGCGCTCGATGCCGCGCACCTGTTTGCCGTACATGTTTTTCATTTTGATGACGTTGAACAGCTTGCAGGCTGTTTCTTCAGCATCTGAAAGAAGCTCGAACGGAAAGGTCATCTTGGCTTTGAAATTCTCGTGCGACTTGAGGCTGTCGCGCGAAATGCCGAAGACGGCGCATTTCAGTTTCTGGAATTGCGGATGGAGGTCGCGAAAGTTCTGGCCCTCGGTCGTGCAGCCGGGGGTGTTGTCTTTCGGGTAGAAGTAGAGCACGACGGGATGGCCGCGCTGCGCAGAAAGGCTGAAGGTGATGCCGCTGGTGCCGGGAAGCTCGAAATCAGGAAACGTTTTCTTGGGCATGGCGCTTTATGCTTGGAACCGAGACTTCATTGTGTAGCAAACAGGCGGCAGTGGCAAGCGCATCGCCGCTTGGTGTTTCATCAGATTGTCACGTTGCGCGATTAGAGGGCAGCGTCGGCGAGGAATTCTTCGCATTGCACCGAAAGCGTGCCCGAGCGTCCCGGAATTTCACTGTCGTTGACGACATGGCGCGGCAGGGTGCCGGCTTCGAACGTTGCGCAGTAGTCGCGCAACGAAACCAGCTCGTGTCCTGCGGTACGCCAGCCGGCAAGCAGTTTTTCGAAAACCGGTGCGAGCTTCATGCCTTCAAGTTCGGCGTGCAGCGTGTAGACATGGCCGGTGCTGCGCCGGTCTGCACTCAGTTGCAGCAGATGTTCAGCGACGTTGTCGACAGTGATGTCGCCGACACCGATCAGTTCATCGAGCGTCGGCAGCGTCGTCGGCAGTTGCGGGCAGGCGATGATTTCGGCATTGACGATGGGAATGAAAGGCTGGCTGCCGCGCGTGTCGGAGCAGTAATCGAAGCCGAACTGCTGGGTCAGGCGGTAGCTGTGGCGGTTCATCTGCCAGCCCGCAGCGCCGTGTACGCGTGCGCGTTCGCCGAAGACGCTCGCATATCGATCGCAGGCGAGCTGCATCTGTTCGGCGGTCCATGCGGCGTCGGCCTTGGCCACGCCGTCCTGCCACTTGACGTGGTCCCAGGTGTGGATGCCGGTTTCGAATCCGGCGTCACGCACGCTGCGCAGAATGTCGGCGCAGCGCAGGCCGATGTCGGGGCCGGGCAGCAGCGTGCCGTAGAGCAGGGTGATGATGCCGTAGTGTTCAAGCACCGAGGTGCGCGAAACCTTTTTCATGAAGCCCGGGCGAAATGCGCGTTTGATCGCGCGACCGGTGTGATCGGGGCCCAGGCTGAAAAGAAACGTTGCGCCGGCATTGTGGCGCTTGAGGATTTCGACCAGCTTTGGCACCCCTTCGCGGGTCCCGCGATAGGTGTCGACGTCGATTTTGAGCGCGATTTTCATGGGACCTGAGGCGTGAGGTGTCCGGCGTAAGGCGTGGCTGCGAAGCTGATCATGCGCGTTGGGGCACGCCTGACGCCTTACCCCTGAAGCCTCACGCAAATCTAGTTCATCAGATTTCTGGCGTCGGCGACATGCGTGCGGTAGGCGTCGAAAATGTTTTTCAGCGCGGTTTGCATGTTGACCTGCGGTTTCCACTTCAGCTCGGCCTTGGTGTTGGCAATCTTCGGCACGCGGTTCTGCACGTCCTGATAGCCCTTGCCGTAGTACTCGGCGGAGGTGGTCTTGATCAGTTTGACCTTTTTCGCGCTGGCCTGGTACTCGGGGTAGGTCAGGGCGAGCTTCAGCATCATCTGCGCGAGGTCTTTGACCGAGTAGTTATTGGTCGGGTTGCCGATGTTGTAGATCTTGCCGCTGGCGATGCCGCGCGGGTTTTCGATGATTTTCATCAGCGCATCGATGCCGTCACTGATGTAGGTGAAGGCGCGTTTCTGCGTGCCGCCGTCCACCAGCTTGATGTTTTCGCCGCGCACGATATGGCCGAGGAACTGCGTGATTACGCGCGAGCTGCCTTCCTTCGGCGTGTGGATGTTGTCGAGGCCGGCGCCGATCCAGTTGAACGGGCGGAACAGCGTGTATTGCAGGCCTTCCTGCATGCCGTAGGCGTGGATCACGCGGTCCATCAACTGTTTCGAGCAGGAATAGATCCAGCGCGGCTTGTTGATCGGGCCGAGGATCATGTTCGACATTTCCGGATCGAATTCGGCGTCGTCGCACATGCCGTAGACCTCGGAGGTCGATGGAAAGACCACGCGCTTCTTGTATTTGACGCAGTGGCGAACGATCGGCAGGTTGGCTTCGAAATCGAGTTCGAACACCTTCAGCGGTTGCTTGACGTAAGTGGCCGGCGTGGCAATCGCCACCAGCGGCAGCACCGTGTCGCATTTGCGGATGTGGTACTCGATCCACTCCTTGTTGATCGTGATGTCGCCTTCAAAGAAGTGAAAGCGCGGATGGCGCAGCAGGTCGGAGATGCGGTCCGTCTGCATGTCCATGCCGTAGACCTCCCAATCGGTGGTCTTGATGATGCGCTGGGAAAGGTGGTGGCCGATAAAGCCGTTGACGCCGAGAATGAGTATGCGTTTCATTGCCGCTAGGTCTCCAGTGATACCGGATTATCGCCGAAACGTGACAGAAAATCCTGTGCCGTGAAAGGCTTGCCTTCAAATTCCATTTCCAGCAGGCGCAATGCGCTGCCGTCGGCGCAGACCGCGATGCAGGCGCCGTCACGCACGGAGAGTGACGGTCGCGGTTGGCCGGCGGGTGGCTTGGGTTCAAGTCGCGTGCGGAACACTTTAAGTGTGCCGCCAGGCATATCAGTAAATGCCCCCGGATAAGGTGGCGCAACGCCGCGCACCAGATTGTGCACGCGCACGGACGGCAGCGACCAGTCGATGCGTCCGTCGGCGGGTTTGCGTCCGCCGAAATAGCTGCCGGCTTTCAAGTCCTGGACGATGCGCGGTGCGGTTCCGGCGACAAGCCCGGGCAGGTGGCGGTCGAGCACCTTTGCCGCGGCAGCGGTGACCTTGCGAAACACGTCGGCAGCCGTTTCGTCCGGCCCGATGGCGACGGCCTGCTGGCCGACGATATCGCCGGCATCAGGCTTGGCGGTCATGTAGTGCAGGGTAGCGCCGGTTTCCGTTTCGCCGTTGATGACGGCCCAGTTAATCGGCACGCGACCGCGGTACTTCGGCAGCAGCGAGCCGTGCATGTTGAGTGCGCCACGCTTCGCCGTGTCAAGCACTGCCTGCGTCAGCATGTTGCGGTAGTAAAACGAAAAGATGAAATCCGGTTGCAGTGCGCGCAGGCGCGCGAGTATTTCCGGCGTATTGGCGTCATCAGGTGTGATGGCCTCGATGCCGTGTTTGCTGCACAGCGCGGCAACGCTGTCGAACCAGATCAGTTCCGAAGGGTTGTCGGTGTGTGTGAGGACCAGTGCGACATCGATCTTGTGCCTGAGCAGGACTGCCAGACACTCGCAACCGACATTGTGATAGGCAAAAACAACTGCCCGCGTCATTCTTTGCGTTCCAGGATCGCCTGAATCAGGAAACGCGGCCGGCTGCGCACCTGCTGATAAATGCGGCCGATATATTCGCCGAGCAGTCCCACGCCGAAGAGCACGATGCCCGTGAGGAAAAACTGCAGAATGTCGCGGTCCCACAAGGCAAACAGACCCTCGGCGATGCTGCCTGCAGCGAACCAGCGCTGGGCAATGACGACGATATAGGTCAGCACCGAAAGCAACGCGACAATCATGCCGAGCAGTGAAAACACCTGCAGCGGAACAATCGAAAAGCCGGTGACGAGGTCGAAGTTCAGCCGCAGCAGGCTGTAGAGCGAGTATTTCGATTCGCCGGCAGCGCGTTCTTCATGTGCAACGCGGATTTCGGTCGGGTTGGCAGCATAGTTATAGGCCAGCGCGGGAATGAAGGTGTTGATTTCGCGGCTGCTGGTGATCGCATCGACGATCGCGCGGTCATAGGCGCGCAGCATGCAGCCCTGGTCGGTCATCTGGATTTTGGTGATGCGTTCGCGCATCCAGTTCATGGCGCGCGAGGCGTAGCGGCGGAAGGCGGTGTCCTGGCGGTTCTTGCGGATCGAGCCGACGTAATCGTGGCCCTGGTTCATTGCGGCGAGCAGGTTGCCGATTTCTTCCGGCGGGTTCTGCAGATCGGCATCGAGCGTGATGACGCGGCTGCCGCGCACGTTTTCAAAGCCCGCCATAATCGCCATGTGCTGGCCGAAATTGCCGTTGAACAGCACCACGCGCGTGACGTCCGGGCGCTGCTCGAACTGCTGGCGCAGCAGGGCTGCGGAGCGGTCGCGGCTGCCGTCATTGATGAAGATGATTTCGTAGGTAACGCCGAGTTTGTCCAGTGCAGGGTAGAGGCGCGCGAACAGCAGCGGTAGCGTCTGCTCTTCGTTGTAGACCGGTATGACGACGGAAACCTGTGGTGAGCTCATGAGGCGCAATGTTACCCGATGCGGCAGGTGATTACGACCTACGACCGCGCGACAATCCAGACGCCGACAATGATGACCGCAATGCCGGTCAGGCGCATCGGCGTTACCGCTTCGCCGAACAGATAGTAGGCGGCAATGGCGTTGACCACGTAACCGACCGAGAGCAGCGGATAGGCGATGCTGACCTCGACGCGCGACAGCGCCATGATCCAAACCACGACGCTGATGACGTAACAGCCAAGGCCGCCGATGATGTGCGGTTCGGTGGCCAGTTTCCAGCCGATCGGAATGATGTTGGCGCTGCTGTATTCGAATGTGCCGACTGCATTCGTGCCAGCCTTCAGCAGCAGTTGGGCGCCAGCGTTGAGCAGTACGCCGGTCATGAGCAGTGAGAAACTGATGGCGTTCATGTGGGCCTCCTCGTAATCCGGTCAGCGCGGCGGCGTGCGCACAAACACGCGTTCGGTATCGCGTGCGACGAGTTGCATCGGCAGATTTGCTTTTTGCAACTGATCGTACATCTCAGGCCCCATCACCGCCAGCGCATAGGGGTGTGCATTCCAGACGGGTTCGAAGGCCTTGATGGTCGGTATCCAGAGCGACGGCTCTTGCTTGAGGCCGAAAGCCATTTCATCCTGATACTCGACCAGCGTGACTGTGCGTTTGAGATAAAACGGCAGGGTCTGCTCATAACTGCCGATGCTGTAGAACGGCGTCGCCGGGGTGACGTTAGCCGGCAGTTTTTTGACCAGATGGTAGGTCGAATGCGCCGGTGACAGCGCGTCTTCGCTGGTGACGACCAGCTGGGTTGTGGCCAGCCCGGTGAAGGCGGCGGCAATGATGGCGGCGTGGGTTTTGCCACGCCAGCCGAGCAGCATGGCCGCGAGGGTGCCGGCCAGCAGCGTCGTGGCGGCCGCATATAGCCACGGCATTTGTGCGCGATAGAGTTCGGCAGGGATGGCAGCTGACGCAAGGCGGTCGGTGAATTGCGTGGCGTAGAGTCCGGCGCCAGCCAACAGCGCGATCGGCAGCAGTTGGAGCGCGAGCGTGCGGCCACGGATTTCAGCCAGTCGCGCGCCCATCAGCAGGGCGAGTGCCGGAAAGATCGGCAGGATGTAGGAAGGCAGTTTCGAGCCGGAGGCGGAAAAAAAGGTAAAGATAAAACCGGCCCAGAGCAGCAGAAACAGCGTGGCGTCGAAGTCGCGACTGCGTTCGCGTTTGACCGCGGCCGCCAGGGCGTCGAACAGGGTCAGCAGCCACGGCAGGATGCCGAGCAGCAGGATCGGGATGAAGTAATACCACGGCTGATAGCGCTGGTGCACCGTCGAGGTATAGCGCTGGAAATGCTCGTGAATGAAAAAGAAATGCGGAAATTCCGGGTTGGCGATCGACACTGCAATGAACCAGGGTGCGCTGACCGCGAAAAAGATCAGCCCGCCGCTGACGAGATGCAGGCGCCCGAGGAGGCCGAAATCGCGCTTGATCAGCATATAGAGAACGACCACGGCGCCGGGCAGCACAACACCAACCAGCCCTTTGCTCAGGACGGCCAGCGCGCAGGCGGCAGCGGCGACATGCATCCAGCGCTTGCGGTTTTGCGGGCTGCCGCGGGGATCGAGTCCGAGCAGTATGCCGACCATGGCCAGCGCCATGAAAAATGCGAGGCCCATGTCGAGCGTCAGGATGTGTGCCATGCCCGCATAAAGCAGGCTGGAACCCAGCACCATTGCAGCATACAAGCCGGCGGTGGCCCCATAGAGGCGACGACCGGCGAAAAAAATCAGCACAAGACCGGCGAAACCCGTCACGGCGGGCCAGCTGCGCGCAGTCCACTCCGATTCGCCGAATGCCTTGTAGGCGGCGGCCGTCGACCAGTATTGCAGCGCGGGTTTTTCGAAATATTTGATGCCGTTCAGCCGCGGTGTCACCCAATCGCCGGATTGCGCCATGTAGCGCGGAATTTCGGAATAGCGGCCCTCATCGGAGAGCGCAAGCTTGCGGTAATCGAGATTGGCGCACCAGATCAGGAGTGCGGCGAGGACTATCAGCCACCAGCCGCGCGGCGCGCGGTCGGACAGTGACGTCAAAATGGGCGGGGAACCGTTCAAATGGGAGGAGAGTATACCAGCCGCGGGTTGTTCCCGAACCTGTGGCGTGAAACGGCGAAGGAGGATGGCACAACCGGGGCGCCACGCCCCCCTAAATCGTGCTCGACTGCCCCGGCAGTTCGCAGCGGAATCGGATTTCCGCGACATCGGGCCGCGTCTTCGGCGAATCGCCGAACGCGATCCGGCCTTCGCCATAGAGCATGAACTCCGAGCGGCGCACGGCGATTTCTTTCTGGTCGCTGAAGGTTACATAGGTGCCGTTGGTGCTGGTGTCAATCAGCACGAAATGTTCTTTGCGCTTTTCAATTCGCGCATGGTTGCGCGAAGCCATCGGATCTTCGATAACCACATCGTTGGTGGCATCGCGCCCGAGCTTGAGGTTGTCGCGGAAGACAAAATTCCTGTTCTGGTAGCTGATATGCAGGCTCGGCTCGACCAGATTGGCCATCGCGCCGGGGCGGCCGGACAGATGGGTATCGACGCCGGAGTCCTGCCAGGCGATTTCGTGCACGTCGATGGCCTGTTGATTGCCCTTGACCGGCATCGCCGCCAGTTTGCGCACACGGAAATTCAGTTCCGGCGACAGCTGCGCAGCGGCGGCTGCGGTAATCGCGATATGGCTTGCCGTGGCCATCGAGGCAATGCGTCCGGCGATGTGCACGGTGTCGCCGAAGACCTCCTGGCCCTCGCGCAGCACGTAACCGCAGTGAAAGCCGACGCGGATGCTGAGTTTCGAACGGTTTTTTTGAGGCGGCCGGTAGGCAATGCGCTTTTGCATTTCACAGGCGGCCAATGCGGCGGAATCGGCACCCTGAAAGGCGCACATCATGCCGTCACCGATGTTTTTGACGACCCAGCCGCCGAATTTTGTTGTCACGTCGGCCAGCGTTTGCATGCAATCCTTGATCTGGCCGAAAGCGCCGGTGTCCCCCAACTGCTCGTAGAGACGGGTACTGTCGCTGACGTCGGCGAACAGCACGGCCAGCATGACGCGCTCGGCCGTCACCGCATGCTCCTTGGCGGTGGGCTGCAGCGGGCGGCCGATATTGACCGGCGCGCGTGGTTCGCGCGGTCGCAACGGCGGCGTTTCGGCCTTGTCGCGGCCCGAATTAAGCAGGTTGGCCGGCATGGTCCGTTGCCGGGGCGTGCTTCGACGTCACGGTTTCGCAATTGCATTTCGAACAGAGATGGCACATGATTTTGCGATTGACAGCAAAAAAAGCGGTAAAAGTTGGCATTTGCCACCCTATTCATACACCACCCGGCGCTCCGGCGCGAGGGCAGAAGTCACACTTTGCGGCACTGGAGCAGGCATGAGATTCACTTTATCGGTTCTGAAACGCGTTGCGGATGGGCAAAGCACAGTTCGCGAGATCGGCTCGTACGAGAGCATGGAGAAGGCGGTCGCTGCAGCCAAGGTTGTGGTCGATGAGGCGCTGAAGCGCCATCACGTGGCCGGCATGAGCGCCGCGCAACTGGTCGAGTGTTACCGCATCGCCGCGGAGGCGCCTTACCTGACGCGTGACGACGACCAGACGATGAACGCCAACAGTTTCAATCACTTCCAGTACGCAAAAACGCGCAGCGAGGAAATCTGCGGCAGCGCCTGATCAGTCGCCGCTGAGGCAGATTCCGGCGAGGCGTTCGAATTCGGCGTCGTCGTCCCGTTCGACCGAAATCTGCAGGCCTTTTTCCAGTCGCGGGTAGTGTTTGAGGATGGAGCGGGTATACGCCGGGTCGTAGTGCAGTTCCAGGAGTTCGCGCACCAGCGTGGCGGTGTCTCCGGCGACTGACATGGCTTTCCATGCCGCAATACGTTCATGCCCGTGCAACTGGACCAGGCAGTCAAGCTGGGCGCCGAGTGCAACGGGGTCGCGCACGAAATGCGCGTATTCGTTGATCAGCATCGGCACGCGCAATTCGGTCGATGCTGCAAGATTGATGCATTCGCTGGCCCACATGGCATCGATCAAGGCCTCGGGCGTGCGCAGGTTGCCGATTTTCTTGCTTTCCGATTCGACGTAAACCGGCCGCGCACGGTCGAACTTGCGCAGCGCATCCCAGACCAGGCTTTCGAACATTTTCTGCGAGGGCTGGGGTTCGTGGGGCAGATTGCCGAGCACCGAGCCGCGGTGAGCTGCCAGCGCCTCGAGGTCGAGCACCTGAGCGCCGGCCTGTGCCAGTGCGCGCAGGAGCCGGCTTTTGCCGGAGCCGGTCAAGCCGCATATGACGCGCAGATTGAATTGTTGCGGCAGCACGGCGAGATCGTCGATGACGGCGCGCCGGTAGGTTTTATAGCCGCCCGCAAGGCGGTTGGCACGCCAGCCGATCTGTTGCAATACGGACGTCAGTGCGCCGCTGCGCGTGCCGCCGCGCCAGCAATAGATCAGCGGTTTCCAGTTGCGTGGCCGATGCGCGAGGTTGGCTTCGATGTGTCGCGCGATATTGCGGCTGACCAGCGCGGCGCCGACTTTTTTCGCTTCGAAAGGCGAGGCCTGTTTGTAGAGCGTGCCGACGCGATTGCGTTCTTCATTGTCGAGCACCGGACAATTGATGGCGCCCGGAATGTGATCCTCGGCGAATTCCGCCTCGGAGCGCACGTCGATCACCTCGTCAAACTCGACGAGTTGTGCTACGGTAACCGGCTCGTTGTTGCGCAATGAAACCTCGAAAAAAGCGGGACCGATGACTCAACCAGCAGACCAACCAGCGGACCAACAGAAAATCAAACTGACCGCATTTTCACACGGCGGCGGATGAGGCTGCAAATTACCGCCAGCGTTGCTGGGGGAATTGCTGTCGAAATCGCCGCTAGCGAAAGCGTACCCGAACCTGCTGGTCGGCACGGAGTCGAGCGACGACGCGGCTGTTTATCGCATCAACGATGAACAGGCGATTGTCGCTACGACGGATTTCTTTTTGCCGATCGTCGATGACCCTTATGATTTCGGGCGCATTGCGGCGACCAATGCGATTTCGGATGTTTACGCGATGGGCGGCACGCCGATCTTCGCGCTGGCATTGCTCGGCATGCCGCTGGGCAAGCTGCCCGTGGAAGCGGCGCAGCAGATTCTGGCCGGCGGTCAGGCAGTTTGCGCGGCCGCGGGCATACCGGTGGCAGGCGGTCATTCGATCGACAATCCTGAACCGATTTACGGCCTGGTGGCGATCGGTCTTGTGCATCCTTCGCGCATCAAACGCAATGACCGCGCGCAAGACGGTGACGTGCTGATTCTGGGCAAGGGCATTGGCGTGGGCATCATGAGTGCCGCGCTGAAGAAGGGCGAACTGCGCGACAAGGCCTATCAACAGATGATCGAGGTGACGACCCAGCTCAACACGCCGGGCACTGCCTTGTCATCGCTGTCTGGCGTCCATGCACTGACCGATGTCACAGGCTTCGGATTGCTTGGACATCTGCACGAAATCTGTCGCGGCTCAAAGCTTGGCGCGCAGCTGCGATATGCCGATGTTCCCGTATTGTCGGCGGCTGTACATCTGGCGCAGGCGGGTTACATCACCGGCGCTTCGGAGCGCAACTGGGCGAGCGTCGGCCCGCATACGACCCTGCCGGAAGGATTCGCCGAGTGGCAGCGCAAGCTCCTTTGCGATCCGCAGACCAGCGGCGGGTTGCTCGTCGCCTGCAATCGCGAAACGGTACCGAAAGTAATCGAGATATTCAAGGCCGAAGGCTTTAAATCGGCGTGCGAACTCGGCACGCTCGCGGCGGGTGCGCCGGCGATCCACGTCGTATGAGCGGCGCTGACGCGGAGGTCGCAGCGCGTTGAATCCGCTCTATCTGACCTTTGCCGTCGGTTTTCTCAGTTTCAGTGCGCAGACCGCCTCGCGCGTGGTGCTCTCGCTCTATGCGCTGAAGCTCGGTGCGGAGCCGTCTGCAGTGGGCGGACTGGCTGCGATGTTTTTCGTGTTGCCGCTGTTTTTGTCCTGGCCGGTCGGTGCGCTGTCCGATCGTATCGGCCCGCGCCGGCCGCTGATGTGGAGCGCGGTGATCGGCTCGGCAGGGCTGCTGCTGCCTTATTTTTGGGAACATCTGGCGGCGATGTATATCGCCGCGGCGACATCCGGTTTGGCGCTGGCGCTTTATCACGTCAATCTGCAGACGCTGGTCGGACGGCTCAGCGAAACACCGCAACATCGCGTGCGCAATTTCGCCAATTTCAGCCTGATCGGTGCGGCCACCAATTTCTGCGGGCCGCTGCTCGCGGGATTTACCGTTGATCACGCCGGCCATGCCATTGCCTGCGTGGTCATCAGCGCGCTGCCGGCACTGGCGCTGGCGTTGATGCTGGGCACCGGCCGCAGCCTGCCGAAAGGGCAGCGCAGCAGTGCGCCCAAGCTGCGCGTGATGGATACGCTGGCCGACCGCGAAATGCGCGGCATGCTGATTACCAGCGGGCTGCTGCAGCTCGGGACGGATCTTTTTCAGTTTTACATGCCGATTTACGGCCACAACGTCGGCATGTCAGCCAGCGCCATCGGCGCGGTGCTGGCGACATTCGCCTCGGCGTCGTTTTGCGTGCGTTTCGGCATGCCGCGCCTGGTGGCGCGGTTTAGCGAACAACGCCTGCTGACCTATTCGTTTTTTGTCGGCGCGGCCGGGTTTGCGCTGGTGCCGGTTTCGCACAATGCATTGATGCTCTCCGCAGTGGCCTTCCTGTTCGGTCTTGGCATGGGCTGTGGCCAGCCGCTGACGACCATGCTGATGTTCGCCAAATGCGCCGACGGCCGGACCGGTGAAACGCTGGGCCTGCGTCTGACGGTCAACAACACCATGCGTGTCGCCGGGCCGGCCCTGTTCGGGGCGATTGCCTCGATGACGGGGTTGACGGCAGTGTTCCTCCTCAACGGCGTGATGATGGCGATTGGCGGCTGGATGAGCCGGCCGCACACCAATGGAAAATAATCGCGACGGCGGGTCCCGCTATTTCGCGCTTGTTCTGCCAAGCAGCGACTGCAGCGGCTTCCAGATTGTTTCGAGAATCAAGGGTTGCGCGGCTGCATTGGGGTGTAGATTGTCCTCGAGGATCAGTTCGCGCCGGGTTGCCACGCCTTCGAGCAGAAAGGGCGCAAACGCGGCGTTGTGCTGGCGCGCGATCGTCGCAAAGGCCTTTTCGTATTCCTGGGTGTATTGCGCGCCGTAGTTGGGGGGCAGGCGCATGCCGACCAGCAGCACGCGGCTGCCGGTTTTTTGCGCCGCGCGCACCATGGCAGACAGATTTGCCGACATCTGTTTGACCGGCAGGCCGCGCAACCCGTCGTTGGCGCCGAGTTCGATAATGGTGATCGCCGGTTTGTGCGCGGCGAGGGCTGCTTCAATGCGTGCGGCGCCGCCACTCGACGTTTCGCCGCTGATGCTGGCATTGACCACGTTATAATCGATGCGCTGCTGTTGCAGACGTTGTTGCAACAGCGCCACCCAGCCGTCCTGCTGGCGAATACCGTAGGCTGCCGACAGGCTGTCACCGAAGACCAGTATCGTGCGCGCGGCCGCGGCGGGCGCGGAACTCGCAAGCGCAATTGCAATCAGAAGAACTCTAATCCACATGAATAATCCGTCACCGATCATTGCCGCGCACGGCCTTTGCAAGAGCGTCGCCAATGGCGCGCAGCCGTTGGTCATTTTGCAGGATATCGGCCTTGAGGTCATGCCCGGCGAGGCGGTTGCGATTGTCGGCGCCTCCGGTTCGGGCAAGTCCACGCTGCTTGGCCTGCTGGCCGGCCTTGATGTGCCGTCGAATGGTAGCGTGACGCTGGCGGGGCAGAACCTGTTTGCGCTGGACGAAGACGGGCGCGCAGCGCTGCGCGCGAAACACCTTGGCTTTGTATTCCAGTCATTTCAGCTGCTGCCGTCGCTTAACGCGCTTGAAAACGTCATGCTGCCCCTGGAACTGGCCAAGGCCGCCGATGCCGTGGGGCCGTCGGTGGCGATGCTGCGCCGGGTTGGTCTGGGCGAACGGTTACGCCATTATCCCAAGACGCTTTCGGGCGGCGAGCAGCAGCGCGTCGCCTTGGCACGGGCCTTTGTCATGCAACCGCAGTTGCTGCTGGCCGATGAACCGACCGGCAATCTTGATGCGGCGACCGGCGCCGGCGTCATCGATCTGTTGTTCGAACTCAACGCCGAACGCGGCACGACGCTGATACTGGTCACGCACGATAACGGGCTCGCCGCGCGCTGCTCGCGCATCATCCGCCTGGCGGGCGGACGGATCGTGGACTGACATGCGTCTGGCGTCCACTTTGCTGTGGCGCGACTGGCGCGCCGGTGAACTTCGGGTGCTGGCAATCGCGCTGGTGCTGGCGGTGGCGAGCGTCACCAGCGTCGGATTTTTCGCCGACCG
>CAZVDN010000007.1:0-30155 GCA_964625665.1 uncultured Streptomyces sp.
TGGCGCGCATGAATGCGGTCGCGCTGCCCTGATCATTTCAGCAGCACAAAAAAAGAGCCGGCGGTTAAGCCGGCTGAGGAGGTAGGGCCGGGAACCGCACATGCGCGCGGGGGCCCTGGGAGGAGACGTTAGAGCGGCGGGTCAGTATTCGTCGTCCCGCCGGCCGATCAATTCGCTGGCAATTTCCTGCGCTTCGCCGTCGTCCCATTCGAGTTCCGGAATGGCGTCGGTCCAGTTCAGCGCATCGTGTTTCAAGGCGACGGTGTTGAAGTCCCTGTCGTATGCTGTGTCGAGGTTCATCCTGTTCTCCGGTGCCTTTGCTTGAGTAGGATATTGCGCCCGACCCGGCCGGATTCAAGCGGACAACAGAACCTGAAAACGGCCGCATTTTGTGGCAAGGCCGGTGCCGGCTTGACCGCACCGGCCCCGCGGCATAACCTCCACCGACGCCCAAAAACAGCAACAAGACAATGATTTCACGTCATTCGCAGTCAAACCTCAGATGCGTATTGCGCCTCAGCGCGGGCGCCGGTTTGCTGTTGTTGACACCTGCGGCGCAGGCGCAAACGCCTTCGTCATACGAGGTCGATCAGGGTGAAATTCGCGCGCCGCTGGCAGCGGCCGGAGACCCGGCGCGGGGGCGGGCGATCGTGCTGAGCCGAGAGTCCGGCAATTGTTTTCTGTGTCACACTTTCCCGAATGCGGAATCGGCGCCGCCCGGCAATCTCGGTCCGCCGCTGGCGGGCGTAGGCGCCAGGCTGAGCACGGGGCAATTGCGGTTGCGTGTGGTCGATTCGGGGCGCATCAATGCGCAGTCGATCATGCCGGCATATTATCGGGTTGAGGGGCTGACGCAGGTGGCGGCGAATTTCCGCGGCAAACCGTTGTTGAACGCGCAGCAGGTCGAGGACGTGGTGGCTTATCTGGCGCAGCTGAAATGAAAAAAATATTTGCCCGGCGCGGTTTCCTGTTGCGGATGGCGGCGTTGTTCACGCTGCCGTGGCTGACTATGCGCAGCGCGCACGCACAGAACCAGCAAAGCGTTCAAAGCGAAACCTCTGAGGCAATCATCAAACGCATTACCGGTGGCGCAGCCCTGCAGGAGGGGCGCGTAAAGCTGGAAATCCCCGTGCTGGCGGACAACGGCAATTCGGTCAGCCTGCGCGTCATTGTCGATAGCCCGATGACGTCAGCCAACCACGTGAAAAGCATTCATCTGATTGCACCGAAAAATCCGCGTCCCGCGGTGGCGAGTTTTTTCTACGGCGCCGGCGCCGGCCGCCCGCAGCTCAGCACGCGCATCCGCCTGTCAGGATCGCAGGGCGTGATGGCCATTGCGGCACTGTCGGACGGTTCATACTGGTCGGCCACTGCTGAAGTCGCAGTGACGGTTTCCGCCTGCTGGGATGCGAGCTGATGGCTGCGCGCATATCGGTTCCGCAAAACGCGCGTCGCGGCGACAGCATCGAAATCCGCATCAACATTCAGCATCCGATGGAAACCGGCTATCGCACCGACGATGTCGGCACGTCGATCCCGAAAAACGTCATCAACAAGCTGACCTGTCGTTACAACGGCGCTGAGGTGTTTCGCGCCGAAATGGGCTCCGGCATTTCCGCCAATCCCTACCTTTCGTTTTTCATCGTTGCCGCCAATTCGGGCGAACTGCGATTTGACTGGGTCGATGATTCCGGCGTGACCGGCAGCGAACGCTCGGCCATCATCGTCGCGGGATGAGCCGCTTTCGTCTGATGCGCGCTCTGTTTGCAGGCGCGCTGGCTTTCGCCGGGACGGCCCTGTGGGCGCAGAACGCCGTGCGGCCGGCGCCGCTGAAATCCGGCATTGAGTTCACCGGCGCCGAAGTGCGCGCTTTGCAGCATGACGAGTTCGCCAATCCCGGCATGTTGTGGGTGTCGCGCGGTACGGCCGTGTGGGACCAGCCTGCGGGGCCGGAGGGCCGCTCCTGTGCCGGTTGTCACGGTGCGGTCTCCGGCATGAAAGCGGTGGCGACGCGTTACCCGCAATTCGATGCCGGCAGCGGCGGACTGATCAATCTCGAGGGCCGCATTCAGCAATGCCGTGAGCGCCGCCAGAAAGCGGCGCCGTTCAAATATGAATCGGAAGAACTCCTCGGCCTGACCACGCTGATCCGCATGCAATCGCAGGGCCTGCCGGCGAGCGTCAGCGTGGATGGGCCGGCGCGCGCGCATTTCGAGCGTGGCAGGGCGTTTTACTACAGGCGTGTCGGCCAGATGAACCTCTCCTGCGCGAATTGTCATCAGGACAACTGGGGCAAAAAGCTCGGCCCTGAAACCGTCAGCCAGGGGCATGGCAATCCCTATCCGATCTACCGCCTGGAGTGGCAGACCATGGGTTCGCTGCATCGTCGCTTTCGCAGTTGCCTGTCGGGCGTGCGCGCGGAAATGCTGCCCCAGGGTTCGCCCGAGTACCTCGATCTGGAACTTTATCTGGCGTGGCGCAGCGGCGATCTGGCCATCGAAGCGCCGGGTGTGCGGCGCTGAGGGCGCCGGTGTTGGCCAATAAAAAAGGGGGCTGCAGCCCCCTTTTTATTGGCGGTGTTTTTTTCTAGCGCATCGACGCGTTGATCTTCTCCAGCGCAACGCTGCCCGGGCACAGATCGCGGGCGCCGTAGGTGTTGAGCGGCACTTCGACCGTTTCCATGTTCTCGTGCATGTCCTGCGAATCCGGATTGACGTAGAGCAGGCCGGTGACCACTTCGCCTTCCGCCGCGCGTTCCTGCAGGTAGTTCATGACCTTGATGCGGTCGGTCGCGTCGTAATCCTGGGCGATTTTGCGCAGGCGCAGGATCGAGCCGTCGTGTTGTTTGACCGTGGTGACGGTGCCCGCAGCGTAGTCCGCGGTGATCTCTTCGCGACCGGTGATGAAGTCGAGACGGTTGACTGCTTCGTTGTGATCGCGAACGTAGTCGTAGCTCTTGGTCGATCCCGGGTGGTTGTTGAACGCGATGCAGGGCGAAACGACGTCGATGAAGGCCACGCCCTTGTGTTCGATGGCCGCCTTGATCAGCGGCACCAGCTGTTGTTTGTCGCCCGAAAAGCTGCGGCCGACGAAGCTGGCGCCGAGCTGCAGCGCGAGGCCTACCATGTCGATCGGCTCATCGCTGTTGATGACGCCGCGTTTCGATTTTGAACCCTTGTCGGCCGTCGCCGAGAACTGGCCCTTGGTCAGACCGTAAACGCCGTTGTTCTCGACGATATAGACCATGTTGACGCCGCGGCGCATGCAATGCGCGAACTGGCCGAGGCCGATCGAGGCCGAGTCGCCGTCGCCCGACACGCCCATGTAGAGCAGTTCGCGGTTGGCGAGATTGGCGCCGGTCAGCACCGAGGGCATGCGGCCGTGCACGCTGTTGAAGCCGTGCGAATTGCCGAGAAAGTAATCGGGCGTTTTCGAGCTGCAGCCAATGCCGGAGAGCTTGGCAACGCGGTGCGGCTGAATGTTCATTTCCCAGCAGGCCTGGATGATCGATGCGGAGATCGAATCATGGCCGCAACCGGCGCACAGCGTCGAGATCTTGCCTTCGTAGTCGCGGCGCGTGTAGCCGACGCTGTTTTTCGGCAGGTCGGGATGATGGAGGATCGGTTTGGCGATATAGGTCATGACACCACCTTTTTGAGCGGGACCACGCTGCGCGCGGCCGCATGTTGCGAAATCTGTTCGACGATGAAGCGCGCGGTGATCGGCGTGCCGTCATAGTGCAGCACCGACAGCAGGCGTGACGGGTTTACCTTGGCTTCATTGACCAGCAGCGTTTTCAGTTGCGCATCGCGGTTCTGTTCAACCACGAACACCCAGGGATGCGAGGCGACGAAATCGGCGATTTCATCCTGGAAGGGGAAGGCGCGCACGCGCAGCGCATTGACGTGGATGCCGCGTTCGGCCAGCACATCTAGCGCTTCCTGCATGGCGGGGCTGGTCGAGCCGTAGAAGATGGCGCCGAAGCGTGCCGGCTTCTCCGCCGGATAGAGCAGCGGCGAGGGCACGTATTTCTTTGCTGTATCGAATTTGCGCAGCAGGCGCTGCACGTTGTAGATGTAGTCGGGGCCGGTTTCGCTGTATTGCGCGTAACGGTTTTTGGTCGTGCCGCGTGTGAAGTAGCCGCCGCGCGTGGGGTGCGTGCCGGGCAGCGTGCGGAACGGAATGCCGTCGCCGTCGACGTCGTTGTAGCGGCCGAAATCGCGGCCGGCTTCAAGTTCTTCGTAGGTCATGACCTTGCCGCGGTCGTATTCGACCGTGTCGTCCCAGGCGAGCGGTTCGCACAGGCGCGTGTTCATGCCGATGTCGAGATCGGTCATGACGAACACCGGCGTCTGCAGGCGTTCGGCGAGGTCCAGCGCCTTCGCTGTCAGTTCGAAACATTCGCGTGGATCTTCCGGGAAGAGCAGCACGTGTTTGGTATCGCCGTGCGAGGCATAGGCGCAGGCCAGCAGGTCCGACTGCTGCGTGCGGGTCGGCATGCCGGTCGAAGGGCCGCCGCGCTGCACATCGACGATCACCGCGGGAATTTCCGCGAAATAGGCGAGGCCGATGAATTCTGTCATCAGCGAGATGCCGGGGCCCGAGGTGGCGGTGAACGAACGCGCGCCGTTCCAGCCGGCGCCGATCACCATGCCGATCGAGGCGAGTTCATCCTCGGCCTGCACGATGGCGTATTTGTGTTTGCCGGTGGCCGGGTCGACGCGGAATTTCTGGCAATGCTTGATGAACGATTCGGCGACCGAGGACGACGGCGTGATCGGATACCAGGCGCAGACCGTGGCGCCGCCATAGACTGCGCCGAGGGCGACGGCATTATTGCCTTCGAGGAAGATCTTGTTGCCGACGGCGTTGGCGCGTTTAACGCGCAGGCCGAGCGGGCAATCGAGGTGTTCGAGCGCGTAATCGCGGCCGAGGCGCAGGGCCTTCACGTTCGATTGCAGCAGCGCTTCCTTGCCCTTGTACTGTTCCGAAAAGAGCTTTTCGATTTCAGCGGGGTCGATTTCCAGCAGGGCCGACAGCGCGCCGACGTAAATGATGTTCTTGAACAGCTGGCGCTGGCGCGGATCGGTGTAGGTTGAATTGCAAATGCCGGTAAGCGGCATGCCGATCACGGTGATGTCGTCGCGGAACTTCGATTTCGGCAGCGGTTTGGTGTTGTCGTAAAACAGGTAGCCGCCGGCCTCGATTTCCTTGACGTCGTTGTCCCAGGTCTGCGGATTCATCGCCACCATCAGATCGACGCCGCCGCGGCGCGCCTGGTAACCGGCCTCGGTGACGCGCACCTCGTACCAGGTCGGCAGGCCCTGGATGTTCGACGGGAAGATGTTGCGCGGCGCCACCGGCACGCCCATGCGCAGAATCGAGCGCGCAAACAGTTCATTGGCGCTGGCGGAGCCGGAGCCGTTGACGTTGGCGAATTTGACGACGAAGTCGTTTGTTGCTTCTATGCGGTTCATTCGAACAGACCCTTTGTTGTCCGTGGTTTTCGCAGCCTGGATTCGGTTATCGATATTCCGGAACGTTGATTACGCCGCACGCTTTTGCGGCTTGTTTCTGCAGCCCGGGCCTGCATGCGTCATTTCGAGGAAGAACTTCTGCATGTCCCAGGCGCCGGTCGGGCAACGTTCGGCGCACAGGCCGCAGTGCAGACAGACGTCCTCGTCCTTGGCCATGATGCGGCCTGTTTTCAGCGCGTCCGAAACATAGAGCGCCTGCGTCAGGTTTTCCGCCGGGGCCTTCAGCTGCTTGCGCAGTTCGGCTTCCTCGGCGTTCGGCGTGAAGGTAATGCAGTCCATCGGGCAGATGTCGACGCAGGCATCGCACTCGATGCACAGCTTCGGCGCGAACACGGTCTGCGCGTCGCAGTTCAGGCAGCGCTGCGCTTCGGCCAGCGCGAGCTTCTGGTCGAACCCGAGTTCGACCTCGACCTTGATGTTCTTCAGCGCAATCTTCTGGTCCTTCATCGGAACCTTGTAACGCTGGTCGTTGGAGACCGCGTTGTCATAGCTCCATTCGTGAATGCCCATCTTCTGCGAGACCAGGTTGACCATCGGCGCGGGGCGTTCCTTGAGGTCTTCGCCGCTGCAGAACTTGTCGATGGAAATCGCGGCTTCATGGCCGTGCGCCACCGCCCAGATGATGTTCTTCGGGCCGAAGGCGGCGTCGCCGCCGAAGAAGACGCTGGGCAGCGTCGACTGCATGGTGACCTTGTCGACGATCGGCATGTCCCATTTGTCGTCGAACGTGATGCCGATGTCGCGCTCGATCCACGGGAAGGCGTTTTCCTGGCCGACGGCGACCAGCACCTCGTCGCATTCGAACAGCTGATCCGGTTCGCCGGTCGGCACCAGATTGCGGCGGCCTTTGGCGTCATATTCGGCTTTGACTTTTTCGAAGGTCATGCCGGTCAGCTTGCCGTCCTTGTGGACGAAGGTCTTCGGCACGAGGTAGTTCAGGATCGGTATGCCTTCGTGGGCGGCATCTTCTTTCTCCCACGGGCTGGCTTTCATTTCCTCGAAGCCCGAGCGCACGATGACCTTGACGTCTTCGCCGCCGAGGCGCTTCGCCGAACGGCAGCAGTCCATCGCGGTGTTGCCGCCGCCCAGCACGATGACGCGCTTGCCGATCTTGTCCGTGTGGCCGAACGACACGCTGGACAGCCAGTCGATGCCGAGGTGGATGTTCTTGGCGGCTTCCTTGCGGCCCGGAATGTCGAGGTCACGGCCGCGCGGCGCGCCGGTGCCGACGAATACGGCGTCGTATTTTTCATCGAGTATTTTTTTCAGGCTCTCGATGTTGACGCCGCTTTTGAAGTTCACGCCGAGATTGAAGACATAGCTGACTTCTTCGTCGATCACTTCCATCGGCAGGCGGAAGCGCGGGATCTGCGACCAGATCATGCCGCCGGCGCGTTGATCGCGCTCGAAGACAGTGACGTCGTAGCCGAGCGGCGCGAGATCGCGCGCCACCGTCAGCGACGAGGGGCCGGCGCCGATGCAGGCGATGCGCTTGCCGTTTTTCTTCGCCGGCGCTTTCGGCATGCGCGGCTTGACGTCGTCCTTGTAGTCGGCGGCAACGCGTTTCAGGCGGCAGATTGCGACCGGTTCCGGTTTCTCGCCGTTGTTCTCTTCGACGCGTCCGCGGCGGCAGGCCGGTTCACAGGGGCGGTCGCAGGTGCGGCCGAGTATGCCCGGGAACACATTCGAGTACCAGTTGATCATGTAGGCATCGCTGTATTTGCCGTCGGCAATCAGTCGGATGTATTCGGGCACCGGCGTGTGGGCGGGGCAGGCGTACTGACAATCGACTACTTTGTGGAAGTAGTCGGGATTGGCTATATCGGTGGGCTTCAAGTCTTCTCCTCGTTTCGCCCGCTGTGTGCTTGTGCGATTGGCTGCGCGCGGTAAACGACATTAACGCGTGAGCGTGATTGCAGACTGACGGCGGGTTTGGGTGGGCGCTATCTTACGCCTCCAATGCTGCGGTGAAAAGCCCTGAAATTTCAAGCACTAGAGACCCAATTGACGGTACGCAGAAGCGCGTTGCAACGGGGTCGCGAGTAGGGGTATTGATGGGGTGGTAAATCGTTAATTTAGCGGTAGAAATACTGATGGGTCGGGGCGGTGCCGGAAATCCGGGCCCATCGGCAGGCCGAAAATGCTGCAGGCGCAGGGTTCTGCACCCTGCGCCCAGCGGCCGGGCGGGACGGCTTAGCGCCAGCCGCGGTGACGTTCGTATTCATGCCGCTCGTAATGACTGTAACGGCGGTAATGATGGCCGTGGTGCTCATGCCAGCGCGGTTCCACGCGCTGGTAATAGACCACGGGGGCGGGGGGCGCGACGTACACCGGGCGGGGCACGCCGATATCGACAAAAACTTCGACCCCGGCGAAGGCGGCCGGTGCGGAGATGGTGCTGCAGGCGAGTGCGATTGCTGCCAGTATCTTTTTCATGATGACCTCCGTTGGGATGTTGGTGGAACATTCCACGTATGCAGATTAACGCGCAGTGCCACATCAGAGGCGTTGCGCCGGCGTAACGAATGTTTCGGTTTGTAACGGTGCAAATACAGGATGAAAAAAAGCCCGCGCTAAGGCGGGCTTTTTTGCAACTGGAGCTCTCGCGTCAGTTTTTGACCGGGCCCGTGTAGCGCAGAATGTAAACGCCCTGCTGCGCGCCGCCGGTGAGGTAGATATATCCGCGGCTGTCGACGAACACGTCTTCCATGCGCACGTAGTTACCGTAGGACTCGATGTAGAGTTTTTCCGGCAGACCGGCGACGAAGTTGCCGATCTCGCGCGGCTGGCGTTTGTCCGACACGTCATAGACGCGCAGCCCCGCGTTGAACCACGTCAGATATGCCAGGTTGCCCTGTTTCTGCACATTGGGGTTGTATTGCAACTGGTTCATGTTGTGCGGGCCGAAGCGGCCGCCCTTGTCGCAGAAATTCTTGTAGGGCAGCCCGGGCGGCGGCACCGGCACCGGGAAGCGCGACACGGCAAACGGTTTCGCCGGGTTGGCCACATCGACGACGGTAACGTGATCGAGCGGGCCTTTGCAGTCGGCGATGACCGCTTCGGAATTGACATAAACAAGCTTGCGTTTGAAATCCGGCGACACGGTGTGCACATCGAAGCGGTGCCGCGGCTGGAACTTCAGCTGGGAAACCAGTTTCGGTTTTTTCACGTCGCTGATGTCGAGCACCACCATGCCGGCATCACCGTAGGACAGATACATCAGGTTGCCGTCGACGAAGTTCGGATTGTGCAGATTGATGTTGGGATCTTTCTGCGGCGTTTCACCGCCGGCAACGTGTTGTCCCGGCACCCACCAGCGGCCGGCCTCGACCGGTTTCGACGGATCGCTGATGTCGAGAATGACGTAAATGTCACCGTCGTAGCCTTTCATGTCGGCTGCCAGATGCACGTAGCGGCCGCCCTGATAGGCGTTGCGGTGCGTTCCGCGGCCCTCGGGCTTGTCGGTGTGCCAGCGGCCGAGTTCCTTCGGGTTGAGCGGGTCCTTGACGTCGATCAGGATGACGCCGGCTTCATAGGGTTTTTTCGGATCCATACCGGTGCCGGCGCGATTTTCGGGGCGGCCAAGGGCGGCCACCATGATGCCGTCGGCGATGTCGACCTGCACTGTATTGGTGTTGGCGGGGCCCGGAATGAACTTCACGACCTTCGGGTCGCGCGGATCGGTCACGTCGATCACGCTCCAGCCCGGCACGTTGTAATGCGCGGTGATGGCGTACCAGCGGTCGCCGGCGCGCGTCATCGAAATCTTGAAGCCCGGCCGGCCATCCATGATGGTGTAACCAAGAACTTCCATGTTTTCTGCGGTCCATCCCGGCGGGATTGGATCGGCGTGGGCGACCGGTAGCGTGGCCAGTGCGCCGAACAGCAATGCGGTTTTTATTATTTTTCTGGTGAAGCAGGCTGCAGTTGCTTGCATGACTCCTCCCTTGTGACGGTTATTTTTTCGGCATGTATAGATCCGTAATGCTGCCTTCGGCGATTTCGGATGCAAAAAACACCGTTTCCGACAAGGTCGGATGCGGATGGATGGTGAGTCCGATGTCGGTGGCGTCGGCGCCCATCTCGAGCGCGAGCACGGTTTCGGCAATCAATTCGCCGGCGTTGACGCCGACCATGCCGGCGCCGAGGATGCGTTTGGTTTCCTTGTCGAACAGCAGTTTGGTCATGCCTTCTTCGCGTCCGGTGGCCAGCGCGCGGCCGCTCGCCGCCCACGGGAACACCGCCTTGTCGTAGGCGATGCCCTGTTTTTCGGCCTGCGTTTCGGTGAGCCCCATCCACGCCAGTTCCGGATCGGTGTAGGCCACTGACGGGATGGTGCGCGCATCGAACTGCACTTTGTGACCGGCGATGACTTCGGCGGCAAGCTTGCCCTCGTGCGTGGCCTTGTGCGCCAGCATCGGTTCGCCGACCACATCGCCGATACCGAAGATGTGCGGCACGTTGGTGCGCATTTGTTTGTCGACGGGGATGAAGCCACGTTCATTGACCGTGACGCCGGCGGCCTCGGCTTTGATCTCGCGGCCGTTGGGGCAGCGGCCGACGGCCATCAGCGCGTAATCAAACGTATCCGTTGCGTTGGTCGCGCCTTCAAAGGTGACTTTGAGGCCGTCCTTCACACTTTCGATTTTTGCGACTTTGGTCTTCAGCAGAATTTTTTCGTAACGTTTTTCGAGCCGCTTTGCCAGCGGGCGCACGACATCGCGGTCGGCGCCCGGCACCAGGCCGTCCATCAATTCGACCACCGTGATTTTCGAGCCGAGCGCGTCGAACACCGTCGCCATTTCGAGCCCAATGATGCCGCCGCCGATGACGAGCAACCGTTTCGGCACCTCGGGCAGTGCCAGCGCGCCGGTCGAATCAATCAAACGCGGATTGTCGTAGGGGAAACCCGGGATGCGCGCGACGCTGGAGCCGGCGGCAATGATGCAATGGTCGAAGGAAACGGTCTTCACGCCGTCCTTGGTTTCGACGCAGATCATGTTCGGCGAACTGAATTCGCCGCGGCCTTCGACAACCGTGACCTTGCGCTGTTTGGCAAGGCCTGAAAGCCCCTTGGTGAGTTTGCCGACGACGCTGTCTTTCCAGCTGCGCAGTTTTTCGATGTCGATTTTCGGCGCGCCGAAGGTTACGCCATGCGCGGACATCTCGCCGGCTTCGGTAATTACCTTCGCCACGTGCAGCAGCGCTTTCGACGGAATGCACCCGACGTTCAGACAGACGCCGCCGAGCGATGCATAGCGTTCGATCAACACGGTTTTTTTTCCGAGATCGGCGGCGCGGAACGCCGCGGTATAACCGCCGGGACCGGCGCCGAGTACAACCACCTCGGCGTGGATGTCGCCTTTGGGGCCACTGTAGGGAGCGGCGGCGGGTGTGTTTGCCGCGGCTACCGGTGCAGGCGCGCTGGCGGCCGCAGTTTTCGTCGCCGGCGCGGCGGCTGGAGGCTGAGGGGGGGCCGGAGCGGGCGCAGCCGCAGAGGGAGTGTCAGCCGCGTCGGCGTCCAGGGTCATGATCAAGCTGCCCTTCGACACCTTGTCGCCGACCTTGATCCTGAGTTCCTGGATCGTGCCGGCGAAGGGTGCGGGCACTTCCAGCGTGGCCTTGTCCGATTCGAGCGAGAGCAGCGGATCTTCGGCGTCGACGTGGTCGCCGGCCTTGACCAGAATTTCGATGACCGGAATGTCCTTGAAGTCGCCGATGTCAGGGACTTTGATTTCGATTTCTTTACTCATTGGTGTCCAGTGAGGAGAAAGGTGTGTGGGGTGAGGAGAAAAGCGTGACGGGAAAGGTGAGCGGGATTTTACGCCTCACCCCTTGCACCGCACGTCTTATTCCCGGATCTGGCCGTCGCCGAACACCACCCATTTCAGCGACGTCAGCCCTTCGAGGCCGACCGGGCCGCGCGCATGCAGTTTGTCGGTCGAAATGCCGATTTCGGCGCCGAGGCCGTATTCGTAGCCGTCAGCGAAACGCGTTGACGCATTGACCATCACCGAACTCGAATCGACTTCGCGCAGGAAGCGCTGCGCGCGCGCCTGATCTTCGGTGACGATGGCGTCGGTGTGCTGCGAGCTGTAGGTGGCGATGTGTTCGATCGCCTGGTCGAGTCCATCGACGACGCGCACCGAGAGAATGGCGTCGAGGTATTCGGTGCGCCAGTCTTCCTCGGTTGCGATATTCATGTCCGGCACGATCCTGCGGGCCTCTTCATCGCCGCGCAGCTCGATGCCCTTGCTGCGGTAAACGGCGGCGAGCTTCGGCAGGATGTCGCCGGCGATGGCGCGCGCCACCAGCAGCGTTTCCATTGTATTGCAGGTGCCCAGTCGCTGCGTCTTCGCATTGTCGGCTATGCGTATCGCCTTGTCGAAATCCGCCTTGTCATCGATGTAGACGTGGCAGATGCCGTCGAGGTGTTTGATCATCGGGATGCGCGATTCATTCATGACGCGTTCGATCAGGCTCTTGCCGCCGCGCGGTACGACGATGTCGATGCAGTCGTTCATGCGCAGCAGCACGCCGACCGCCGCGCGGTCGGTGGTGTTGACCACTTGCACGGCGTCCTCCGGCAGGCCCGCGCCGCGCAGGCCTTCCTGCACGCAAAGCGCAATCGCCTGATTCGAATGGATCGACTCCGAACCGCCGCGCAGAATGCAGGCATTGCCTGATTTGAGGCAGAGTCCTGCCGCATCGGCGGTCACGTTGGGGCGCGATTCGTAAATGATCGCAATCACGCCCAACGGCACGCGCATGCGCCCGACCTTGATGCCGGTGGGGCGTTGCTTCAGTTCGCTGATTTCGCCGACCGGATCGGGCAGTCCGGCGATCTGGCGCAGGCCGTCGGCCATGGAGGCGACGGTTTTTTCCGTCAGCGTAAGGCGATCGATCGCGGCCGAATCGAGTTTGGCGGCGCGCGCGGCGGCAACGTCCTTCGCATTGGCTTCAATCAGGCGAGCGCGGTCGCGTTCAATCGCGTCAGCGGTCAGTCTGAGAGCCCTGTTTTTGGTCGCGCTGTCGGCCTTGGCGACCAGGCGCGATGCTGCGCGCGCGCGGCGACCGAGGTCGTGAATGTAGTTTTCGAGTTCCACCGGCGAATGATACCGTGATTCGCCGTGCCGCCTGAAGCGCGGCGGGCGCCCACCGGCGTGGCGCTAGGCGGCGCGTGCCGGTTTTGCCGGGCGGTTGGCGAAACGCAGTCCGAGTTGCAGCAACTCGTCCCAGACGTCGCCTTTGGCGAGGCCTTTGCTGACGCGGTCGATGCGTGCCGCATGGAGCAGCGCTGCTTCGACCTGTTTCGGTTTGATCCGGTTGAGATGGCGTTGCAACAGATTTTGCCGCGGCCCCCAGATGCGCAGGTCGCGCAGTGCCTGCTGCAGCGGCAGGCCGTTTTCCATGGCGGCCAGCACGCGACCGGCGACGCGGATTTCTTCGCTCATCGCCCACAACACCAGCGGCGGTGCCACGCCCTCGCCGTCGAGGCCGTCCAGCGTGCGCGCCAGCCGCGCCGCGTCGCCCGACAACACGACTTCACCGAGATCGAAAACATCGAAGCGCGCCACGTCCAGCACGGCGTCCTTGACCTGTTCGAAGCTCAACGGCCCTGCCGGGAACAGCAGACCGAGTTTCTGCACTTCCTGAAACGCCGCCAGCAGATTGCCCTCGACCTTGCCGGCGATGAACTCAAGGGTGGCTTCGTCGGCGCTTTGCTGCTGCATGCGTAGTCGTCCCGCAATCCAGGTCGGCAGCCGGTCGCGTTTGACCGCGGCTGCTTCAACCATGGCGCCGGCTGATTCGAGTGCCAGAAACCAGGCTGATTTGCGCGAACGCCAGTCGATTTCGCCCATTTCGATCAGGGTCACGGTGTCCGGCGGCAGGTTGGCGCTGAATTCCTGCAGGGCCTTGCCGCCGTCGACACCCGGTTTGCCGCTCGGCACGCGCAGTTCGAGGATGCGCAGCGAGGCAAACAGCGATTGCGATACGCCGCTCAAGCGCAGTCGTGACCAGTCGAAATGCTGCTCGGCGATCAGCACCTCGCGCTCGGCATAACCCTGTTCGCGCGCACAGGCGCGGATGCGGTCGGCGGCTTCGATGACCAGCAGTGGTTCGTCGCCGAACACCGTGTAGAGCGGTGCCAGCTTGCGCTTGAGTTGCGGGGCGAGGTCGTCGGCGGAGATGCTCACGAAGGGCGGCGCCTTGCGGTTCAGGGCGCCGGTTTCGGTGTTGCGTCGAGGCGCGCAACCTGCAGACGCCGCAATACCTGCTGCACGGCGTCGTTGCGCATGTCGCGCACCAGCAGCGCTTCCTCCTGCTCCTTGCCGAGCACGTCGGTATCGCTGTAGGACAGATCGCGCTTGAGCTGCACTTCGGTCGTCGGCAGCAGTTCGCGGCTTTCGCTGTCGGTCAGCCGGTACGAAATGCGGTAGCGCAACTGGATCTCGCGCACGCGGCCGCTGCCTGACAGCGAGAGGATGACGCGGTCATTCTGTTCGCCGACGACCTGCAGCGTGACCTGCGCTTCTTTCGGATTGCTGACGACGCGCGTATTGCTGCCGGCGCGGATGCCGCGCGCCAGTTGCGTCGCAAATGATGGCGACCCGGAGATATACAAGGTTTCGAACGGCAACGGCGCCGCGCCGCGCAAATGAAATCCGCAGGACGCCAGCAGCAGGCAGAGCGTTGCCGCAGCGAGGCGTGAGGCGTGAGGTGCGAGGCGTGAAATACTTTTGCGCATGCCCGGTTTCAAATTCATGGTTTCACTCCTCACGTCCAAACCCTTTCGCCTCACGCGCTTACACTACCACGTTGATCAGCCGGCCGGGAACGACAACGACTTTTTTGACGGTCTGCCCGGCGATGTGCTTTTGCACGTTGGGATTCTCCAGCGCCAGTTTTTCAATGGCAGCGCGGTCGGCGGTTTTCGCCACGCGCAGGTTGCCGCGCAATTTGCCGTTGACCTGCACCACCAGCTCGATTTCGTCGGCGTCGAGCGCCTGCGGATCGGGTTCGGGCCAGGCAGCGGCAAGGATGTCTTCGCCGTAACCGAGATCGCGCCACAGGGCGTGCGTGATGTGCGGTGTGATCGGCGCCAGCAGGCGCAGCAGCAGGCTGAGGCCTTCGGAAATGACGGCGTGACGGGCCGCAGCGTCGGTTTTCGCCGCGCGCTCCATGGCATTAAGCATTTTCATGCCAGCGGAGACCACGGTATTGAACTGGAATTTCGCGAAGTCGAAGTTCGCCTGCTTCAACGCCAGATGGATTTCGCGCCGCGTCGCGGCCAGTGCGGCGTCGCTGATGGTCGCGGGTGCCGCAACCGGCGCGCCGCCCTGCTGGAACTCGTGCGCGAAGCTCCACAGGCGTTTCAGGAAACGCGATGCACCTTCGACGCCCGAATCCGACCACTCGAGCGTCTGCTCGGGCGGACTGGCGAACATCATGAACAGGCGCGCCGTGTCGGCACCATATTCCTCGATCAGCGACTGCGGATCGACGCCGTTGTTTTTCGACTTCGACATGGTGCCGATGCCGCCCGACTCGACCGGTTGACCGTCGGCTTTCAGCGTCACGCCGGTGCGTTTGCCGTTGGCATCGACCTGAATGTCGACTTCCGTCGGATTGAAATAAACGATGCGACCGCTCTCGGGCTTGCGGAAGAAAATTTCGTTCAGCACCATGCCCTGCGTCAGCAGATTGGCGAACGGCTCGTCGAGCGTGACGAGACCGAGGTCGCGCATGACCTTGGTCCAGAAACGTGAGTAGAGCAGATGCAGAATGGCGTGTTCGATGCCGCCGATATACTGGTCGACCGGCAGCCAGTATTTGGCGCGCTCGTCTACCATCGCGTTTTTCTGGTCAGCACAGGCGAAGCGCGTGTAGTACCAGGACGAATCGACGAAGGTGTCCATGGTGTCGGTTTCGCGCCGCGCTTTTTTGCCGCACTTCGGGCAGTTGCAGTCGAGAAAATCGGCGCGCTTGTTGAGCGGATTGCCGGCGCCGTCGGGCACGCAGTCTTCCGGCAGCACCACCGGCAACTGGTCATCGGGGACAGGCACCACGCCGCAGTCGGCGCAATGGATCAGCGGGATCGGCGTGCCCCAGTAGCGCTGGCGCGAAATGCCCCAGTCGCGCAGGCGCCACATGACCTGCTTGTCGCCGAGGCCTTTGCTCTTCAGGTCAGCGGCGACCGCATCGACCGCCTGCATGTATTTGAGGCCGTCGTATTTGCCGGAATTGACGCAGACGCCGTGTTCCTTGTCCGCGTACCACTCCTGCCAGGCATCGAGGCTGAACGGTTTGCCCGCATTGCTCGCAGATGAGTCGATGACCTGCGGAATCGGCAGCCCGTAAACCTTGGCGAAATGAAAATCGCGCTCGTCGTGCGCCGGCACACCCATCACCGCGCCGTCGCCATAGCTCATCAGCACGTAATTGCCGACCCACACTTCGACCTTGGCACCGGTCAGCGGATGGTCGACATGGATGCCGGTCGGCATGCCTTTCTTTTCCATCGTCGCCATGTCGGCTTCGATCACGCTGCCCTGTTTGCATTCATCGATGAAGGCGGCGAGTTTCGGATTGTTCTTCGCGGCGTATGTGGCGAGCGGATGCTCGGCGGCCACCGCGCAGAACGTCACGCCCATGATGGTGTCGGCGCGTGTGGTGAACACCCAGAGCTTTTCCGCCTTGCCGTCGAGCGTGTACGGAAACGCAAAACGCACGCCGTAGCTCTTGCCGATCCAGTTGGCCTGCATGGTCTTCACGCGCTCGGGCCAGCCCGGCAGCGTGTCAAGCGCGCCGAGCAGTTCGTCGGCATATTTGGTGATCGCCATATAGTACATGGGAATCTCGCGTTTTTCGACCAGCGCGCCGGTGCGCCAGCCGCGGCCGTCGATCACCTGTTCGTTGGCGAGCACGGTCTGGTCGATCGGGTCCCAGTTGACGGTGCCGGTCTTTTTGTAGACCAGGCCTTTTTCCAGCATGCGCAGGAACAGCCACTGGTTCCAGCGGTAGTAATCGGGTTTGCAGGTGGCGAGTTCGCGCTCCCAGTCGATCGCGAAACCGAGCGACTGCAGCTGCTTTTTCATGTAGGCGATGTTGTCGTAGGTCCACTTCGCCGGCGGCACGCCGTTGGCCATAGCCGCGTTCTCGGCCGGCAGGCCGAAGGCGTCCCAGCCCATCGGCTGCAAAACGTTGTCACCGCGCATGCGGTGGTACCGGGAGAGCGCATCGCCTATGGTATAGTTTCGCACGTGCCCCATATGCAGTTTGCCCGAGGGGTATGGGAACATCGACAGGCAGTAATATTTGCGTTTGCCCGGAATCTCCACCGCGCGGAACGAACGGTTTTCGTTCCAGAATGCGCGCGCTTTGGGTTCGATGTCGTGGGCGTTGTATTTGGGCTGGATGTTGGCGGGTTGCATGATTGCCGGCAGGTGGGGCGAAAGCGCGGATTATACCTGCAACGAATGCGGGTTCTCGCCCGCCACGCGCGGCGTTGATCGGATCAGGTTCAGGAGTGTCCCCATGAAGATAAAAGCGTTGTTGATCGCGTTTTGCCTGATGTTCGCCGGTTTCGCGGCGGCTGCGGAAAAGGCGGCGCCTGTCGCGAAGCCCGTCATCGTCGTCGAGGGCGTGCAGATGCCGGCCTGGGTCGAACACGCCAGCGGCGCGCGCGATCCGCTCGTCATCGGCGCGCGTCTGGTCAACAGCGACCGCATTTACACCGGCCCGGGTTCGCGCGCGCTGTTGCGGCTGGCCGATGGCAGCCAGGTCAAGTTGGGCGAGAACGGCATCCTTGCGCTTGAGGACCTCGGCAACAAGAAAATCCAGATGAAGGATGTGGTCACGGCGTCGCTCGATGTCGTCAAGGGCGCGTTCCGCTTTACGACGCAGGCGCTGACCAAGTTCCGCGGCGAGCGCGATGTCAAGGTGCGCATCGTCACCATCACCGCCGGCATCCGCGGCACCGACCTCTGGGGCAAAGCCGATGACACGCGCGACGTCGTCTGTCTGATCGAAGGCAAGGTTACCGTGGTGCGCGAAGCGGAGGCCTTCACCATGGACGAGCCGATGTCGTTCTACATTGCGCCCAAGAACAAGCCCGGCCAGCCGGTGGCCAAGGTTTCGCAGAAGCAGCTTGAGGAATGGGCGGCCGAAACGGAAATCGCCGCAGGCAAGGGCGCCGTGCGCAAGGGTGGCAAGTGGCGCGTCTATCTGGCCGAAGCGCCGACGCAGGATGAAGCGCTGAAGGTCTATGACGATCTGCGCAATGCCGGTTACGCTGCTGAAATCCGCCCGATGAAGAACGAGGAAACGCAGGTCTTCCGCGTGCGCATTTCGAACCTCATGAGCAAGAAAGAGGCTGAAACGCTGGGCGCCGCCCTGAAGGGCAAGTTCGGCATTACGGAAACGCGCGTCTCCCGCTGAAACAAAGTAACATCGCGATGCAGATTGCAGTGACGGCCGGCGCACAGCCGGCCGTTGTTTTTTTGCGGCCGCGGCACGCGGCCGGGGCCGGCAACAAACAACCAAGCGCATGACATGAATCCGGAATTTCTCAGCGGCCTCAATGAGCGGCAGCACGAGGCGGTCACGCTGCCGCACCAGTCGGCGCTGATCCTCGCCGGCGCCGGCAGCGGCAAAACGCGCGTGCTGACCACGCGCATTGCCTGGCTGATCCAGACCGGGCAGGTCAGCCCCGCTGGTCTGCTGGCGGTGACCTTTACCAACAAGGCCGCCAAGGAAATGCTCGCGCGCATCAGTTCGATGCTGCCGATCAACACGCGTGGCATGTGGGTGGGCACTTTTCACGGATTGTGCAACCGGCTGCTGCGCGCGCACCACCGCGACGCCGGATTGCCGCAGACCTTCCAGATCCTCGATAGCCAGGACCAGCTCGCGCTGATCAAACGTTTGTGCAAAGCTGCCAACGTTGATGAAGAGCGTTTTCCGCCGCGGCAGGTCGCCTGGTACATCAACGGTCACAAGGACCAGGGACGGCGCGCCGCCGATGCCGATGCCTACGACGGCGACACGCGGCGCAAGCAGGAGTTGTACGCGATCTACGACGAACAGTGCCAGCGCGAAGGCGTGGTTGATTTCGCCGAACTGCTGCTGCGTTGCTTCGAATTGCTGTCGCGCAATGAAATTCTGCGCCAGCATTATCGCGAACGCTTTCGTCACATCCTCGTCGATGAATTCCAGGACACCAACCGGCTGCAGTATCAATGGCTGCGTCTGCTGGCCGGTGTTGACACCGGCGCGACGGCGCGAGCCCCGGTCAACGCCATCTTCGCCGTCGGCGACGACGACCAGTCGATCTACGCGTTTCGCGGCGCCACGACCGCGAACATGCAGGAGCTGCAGAAGGATTTTTCGATCGAGACGGTAATCAAGCTCGAGCAGAATTACCGCTCGCACGGCCATATACTCGACGCCGCCAACGCGTTGATCAAGCACAACGAGCGGCGCCTCGGCAAGGAATTGTGGACCGAGGAGGCAAAGGGCGAACCCCTGCGCGTCTACGAGGGCGACAGCGACATCGACGAGGCGGGCTTCATCGTCGACGAGGTCAAGTCGCTGGTCAACGACGGCGTGCGGTTGTCCGAGATCGCTTTGCTTTACCGCTCGAATGCGCAGTCGCGCGTGCTTGAACACGCGCTCTTCAACGCCGCCATCGCTTATCGCGTCTACGGCGGCCTGCGCTTTTTCGAACGCCAGGAAATCAAGCATGCGCTGGCTTATCTGCGTCTGCTCGACAGTGATGCCGACGACGGCGCGCTGTTGCGCGTGATCAATTTTCCGGCGCGCGGCATCGGCAATCGGTCGCTCGAACAGCTGCAGGAGTCGGGGCGCGCCGCCGGCAGCAGCCTGTGGGAGGCGGCCAAGGCGATGGCCGGGGCACGCGCGCCGAAGACGGCGGGCTCGGCCGATGTCATTCCGCATCCGGCCTCGCTCAAGGGCATCCCGGCCTTTGTCGCGCTGATTACGCAGATGCGCGCGGCCACCGCCGATCTGCCGCTGCCCGAAATCATCGAACACGTGATCGAGCACAGCGGGCTCAAGCAGCATTACCAGGGCGAACGCGAGGGCGCTGACCGGCTGTCGAACCTTGATGAATTGATCAATGCTGCTGCCGGCTTTATTGCCGATGAAACCATCGACGACACCGGGCTGGCGGGATTTCTGGCGCATGCCTCTCTCGAGGCCGGCGATAACCAGGCGCAGGCCGGCGCCGACGCCCTGCAACTGATGACCGTGCATTCGGCCAAGGGCCTTGAGTTTCACAGCGTTTTCATCAGCGGGCTCGAAGAGGGGCTGTTCCCGCACGAAAACAGTCTGTCCGAGGCCGATGGCAAGGAAGAGGAGCGCCGCCTGATGTACGTGGCGCTGACGCGCGCGCGGCGCCGGCTTTATCTGTCGTTCGCGCAAAGCCGCATGCTGCACGGGCAGACGCGCTACAACATCGCCTCAAGTTTTTTGCACGAAATTCCGGAAAAGCTGTTGAAGCCGGTCAATCGCGCGCGCCTGTTTGCCTCGGCGCAGCCGCGCGCGCCGTATTCGACCATGACCGCGGGCCGTGGCGCCAAACCGGAGATCGTGCGCGAAGCCGGTTTTGCCGACACCACCTCACCGTGGCGCGTCGGCCAGAACGTCACACATCCGAAGTTCGGCGCCGGCGTGATCATCAATGCCGAAGGGCGCGGCGCCGATGCGCGCGTGCAGGTGAATTTTCACCGCCACGGCACCAAGTGGCTGGCGCTGGAATTCGCGAAGCTCGAACCCGCCTAGCGGCAAATTACGACTGTGCCGCCGGCGTGTGCACGAAGATGTCGCGGTAGCTGGCGTAAATCGACGGAACGATCAGCGGCGCTAGCAGCCACAGCCCGAGATCGACCTGCCCGAGCACCAGACCGATGCGCGTGAAGATAAACAGCGGAAACATCAGCACCACGCCGTAGACCAGCAGCGGCATCGCGTTTTTCACGCAGGCAAGCAGACTGAGGTAGAGCGCCGCCGCCGGTTTGATGTCGTCAAAAAACACCAGCAGCGGCGCATACCAGGTCGCCATCATCAGCGGCAACGACACGCTGAAGCCGGCCAGCATGGCAACCATCATGCGCGGCGCGGCCGCCTGCAAGGCGCGCAGGCTCTCGGGCGTTGCAGCGCCGGCGCCGATGTTTTTCGCCACTTCGTTGAAGGTGTCGCCGGCGACCGACACGATCACCATCAGCGTCAGCAATTGCCCGAGCAGCGAGATGCCGCCGATCGTCAGCAGCGGTGCGGCATTGCGCAGAAAGCCGCTGATAAGGTAGCCGTTGCGCAGCGGTTTTTTCTGTTCCAGCGCCTGGGCGCCGTGCGCGAGGCCGGCCAGGAAATGCGGCGCAATCAGGATGGCGACCAGCGGCGCCAGCGGCAATAGAAACAGCAGGCGGCTGCCGACAAACAGCATGCCGATCAGCAGCAGCCACTGCGCGGGATCGCGGCGGAACAGCTGCATGCCGGCGACGATCCAGCGCCAGCCCTGGCGCGCATCGAAAATGCGGATGTTCACGGCGCGAGCAGCGCGTCGAGTCCGGCAGCGTGCGCGATGCGTTGTTCGAGCACGCGTTGAAAATGGCGCGGGTCCTTGGCATGGGTCAGTTCGCCCGGCCGCGGCAGATGTTTGTCGTAGAGGCGCGATACCCAGAAGCGCAGTGCGCCGGCGCGCAGCAGCGCCGGCCACGCTGCGCGTTCGGCGGCGTTCAGCGGCCGCACCTTCTGATAGGCAGCGAGCAAGGCGCGCGCGCGCGCGCTGTCGAGCGACTGGTCGGCGGCACCGCACCAGTCGTTGACGGTGATCGCCACGTCGTAGAGCAGGCAGTCGTTGCAGGCGAAATAAAAATCGATGATGCCGCCGATGTTCGTGCCGTCCCACAGGACGTTGTCACGGAAAAGGTCGGCGTGAATCACGCCCTGCGGCAGCGCGGCATAGCGCTGGGACGCCTGGAAACCGATTTCCGCCTTGAGCAGGCCGGCGGCCGGCGCATCGAGAAAAGGCAGCACTTGCGGCATGGCCGCCGTCCACCATGCGGCACCGCGCGGGTTCGGCATCGGCACAGCGTAACTCTGGCCGGCGATATGCATTGCGGCAAGCAGCGCGCCGATTTTCGCGCAATGCGTTGCATCGACCTCGGCAAGATCACGGCCCGGCACACAGCTGACAATGGCGGCCGGCTTGCCGTTCAGGCTGCCGAGAGTGGCGCCGTCATTGGCGGCCAGCGGTTGCGGACAGGGCACGCCGCGACCGGCCAGGTGCGCCATCAGTCCGAGATAAAAAGGCAGTTCGGCCGGTGTCAGCTTTTCGAACAGCGTCAGCACGTAACGGCCCTGCGAGGTGGTGACGAAGTAGTTGGTGTTCTCAATCCCGGCGGCGATGCCCTCGAGCCCGCTCAGCGTGCCGAGCGCGTATCGCGTGAGCCACGACTGCAGCTGTTCGGTCGTGACGGTGGTGAATACGGACATGGGATCTACGCGGCAGTCGGCGCGGGTGAGAGTGACGACGGATTCACAACATTCGTTTGCAGCTTCGGCCGGTTGGGATTGCGCGACCGGCGCGCGCTGCAATTACCAGGAGTGGATGACCCACATCGGCGGCCTGATGCCGCTGTCGAAACTGTCCTGGCGCGTCATTTTGCCGTCGCCCTTTTCGTCGATCAGGTAATACGGCGCGCCGGTGGCCGGCGTGACCTTGAGCATGAACAGTTTGCCGCCGACGCGATGTTCCTCAACCGTGTCGGTGCCGCGTTTGATGATCGTGATCTGGGTTTCGAGGGCCGGGTCAAGGCTGAAATCCGGCGGCGGCGGCAGATCGGGTGCCGGTTGCAGATTGCCCGGGCGCTCTGCGGCAGCCGCCGGCAGGGCGATGGTGAGCAGCAGTATGGCGAGCAGGTTACGCATGTTCATTCCTCGGTTCGCGGAACCGTATTATCGGCTTTCCGCCGGAAAATATAAAGGTCGCGCGGCGCCGGACTGCGGGCCGGCGGGACGCCCTACAGGTTGAGCAGGATCTCGCGTTCGGCCGCCGAGGGCTCGAAGCCGCGCTTCTCGTAATGCTCGAAAATCGCATCGACCACCTTTTGCGGGTCGTCGATCACGCGCAGCAGGTCCATATCTTCCGGATTGATCGTGCCGTTGGCGACCAGCGCGTCGCGCAGCCACGCCAGCAGGCCGTTCCAGAACGGCGCATGCACGAGGATGATTGGCATGTTGCGCGTCTTGCCGGTCTGCACCAGGGTCAGCGCCTCGAACAATTCGTCGAGCGTGCCGAAGCCGCCGGGCAGCACCACATAGGCCATGGCGAACTTGACGAACATGACCTTGCGCGCGAAGAAATGGCGGAAGGTGTGGCTGATGTCCTGGTAGGGATTGGCCCGCTGTTCGTGCGGCAGCGTGATGTTCAGGCCGACGCTCGGCGATTTGCCGAAATAGGCGCCCTTGTTGGCGGCTTCCATGATGCCGGGGCCACCGCCGGAGATCACGCTGAAGCCGGCGTCGGACAATTTGCGCGATATCTGTTCGGCCAGCATGTAATAGGCGTGATCGGGCGGAATGCGCGCGCTGCCGAAGACGCTGACCGCCGGCCGGATCTGGCTCAGCCGGTCGGTGGCCTCGACGAATTCTGACATAATGCCGAACATCCGCCACGACTCGCGCGCCGACAACTGGCGGTCGGGTGAGACGCTGCCCGGCAATTTATCTGAATGGCTCATCTGGATCCCCTTGAATAATCCCGCATCATCGAATGGCAAGTTGCTGCTGCTGGTCGACGGTTCGTCGTACCTCTATCGCGCCTTTCACGCCATGTCGCAATCCGATCTGCGCAACAGCCGCGGCGAACCGACGGGCGCGATTTACGGCGTGCTCAACATGCTGCGGCGTTTGCACAAAGATTATGCGGCCGATTATAGCGCCTGCGTTTTTGACGCGAAGGGCAAGACGTTCCGCGACGATGCCTATCCCGAGTACAAGGCCAACCGCCCGCCGATGCCTGATGATCTGGCCTGCCAGATCGCACCGCTGCACGAGGCGATCCGCGCCATGGGCTGGCCGTTGCTGATGATCGAGGGGGTCGAGGCCGATGACGTGATCGGCACACTCGCCGTAGAGGCGAGCAGGCGCGGCATGCGCACCGTGATTTCGACCGGCGACAAGGACATCGCGCAGCTGGTCAACGCCGAGGTCACGCTGGTCAATACGATGAGCAACGAGATGCTCGACATCGCCGGCGTGCAAAACAAATTCGGCGTGCCGCCCGAACGCATCGTTGACTATCTGGCGCTGATCGGCGACGCCGTCGATAACGTGCCCGGCGTGCCCAAGTGCGGGCCGAAGACAGCGGTGAAGTGGCTGACGCAATACCAGACGCTCGACAACGTGATGGCGCATGCCGGCGAAGTCAGCGGGGTGGTCGGCGAAAATCTGCGCAAGACGCTCGACTGGCTGCCGAAAGCGCGCGAACTGCTGACCATCAAATGCGATGTCGCGTTGCCGGTGACGGTCGAAGCGCTCTCGCACGAGAAACACGACGAAGCCAAACTCGCCGAACTCTACAGCCGCTTTGAATTCAAAACCTGGCTGCGCGAATTGCAGGGCGGCGCTGCTGCAGAACCGGCCGCTCCGGCAACTGCGTCCGCCACGCCCATGCCCGCGGCAACCGCTGCACCGGTGGCTGCCAATACCACGCGCGACTACGAAACGGTCCTGACCGAAGCGCAGCTCGACCAATGGCTGCAGAAAATTTCAGCGGCAGTGCTGACGGCGGTCGATACCGAAACCACCAGTCTCGAACCGCTGCGCGCGCGCATCGTCGGTATTTCGCTGGCGGTGGAGCCCGGGCATGCCGCTTACATTCCGCTTGATCACCGTTACGCCGGCGCGCCGCAACAGCTCGGCGTCGATGCGGTGCTGGCAAAACTGAGGCCCTGGCTGGAAAACGCGCTGGCAGCCAAACTCGGACAGAACCTGAAATACGACACGCATGTGTTTGCCAATCACGGCGTGCGGCTGGCCGGCATTCAGCACGACACGTTGTTGCAGTCCTATGTGCTGGAGAGCCATCGCTCGCACGACATGGACAGTCTTGCCGAGCGTCACCTTGGCGTGAAGACGATTACCTTCGAAGAGGTGGCCGGCAAGGGCGCCAAACAGATCTGCTTTGATCAGGTGTCGATTGAAACTGCGGCCGAGTATTCGGCCGAGGATGCGGATATCACGCTGCAGCTGCACCATGCGCTGCATCCGCAGATTGCCGCCGATGCGAAGCTGGCGAAGATTTACGGCGAGCTCGAAGTGCCGGCAATGGTGGTGTTGCAGAAAATGGAGCGCCACGGCGTGCTGCTCGATGCGCGTCTGCTCGAAATCCAGAGCGGCGAGCTCGGTGCCAAGATGCAGGAACTCGAGACCGCTGCGCACGCGCTGGCCGGCCAGCCCTTCAATCTGAATTCGCCCAAACAAATCCAGGAAATCCTGTTTGTGAAGCAGGGCATCAAGCCGGTGAAAAAAACGCCGACCGGCGCGCCGTCCACCGACGAAGATGCACTCGAGCAACTGGCTCAGGACCATCCGCTGCCGAAACTGCTGCTTGAATACCGTGGCATCGCCAAGCTCAAGTCCACGTATACCGACAAGCTGCCGCGCATGGTCAACCCGGACACCGGGCGCGTGCATACCAATTACGCGCAGGCCGTGGCGATTACCGGGCGGCTGGCGAGCAACGATCCGAACCTGCAGAACATCCCGGTGCGCACCGCCGAAGGTCGCCGCATCCGCGAGGCGTTCATCGCGCCGCCGGGCAGTCATATCGTCTCGGCCGACTACTCGCAGATCGAGTTGCGCATCATGGCGCATATTTCGCGCGATGCCAGCCTGCTGAAGGCCTTTGAAGCGGGCGAGGACATTCATCGCGCGACGGCGGCGGAAATCTTCAGTGCCGAACCGGGCGCGGTCGATTCGGAACAGCGACGCTACGCCAAGGTCATCAACTTCGGGCTGATCTACGGCATGTCGGCCTTCGGGCTCGCCGGCCAGCTCGGCATCGAACGTTCAGCCGCGCAGCAGTATATGGACCGCTACTTTGCGCGTTACCCGGGGGTCGCCGAGTACATGCGCGCCACGCGCGAACAGGCGCGCGCCCAAGGGTATGTCGAAACGGTGTTCGGTCGCCGCCTCTGGCTGCCGGAAATCAAAAGCAGCAACGGCGCGCGCCGTCAGGGCGCCGAGCGCGCTGCAATCAACGCGCCGATGCAGGGCACGGCAGCCGATCTGATCAAGATGGCGATGATTGCGGTGCAGGGATGGCTGGAAAAAGGCGGTCATCAGAGCAAGCTCATCATGCAGGTGCATGACGAACTGGTGCTTGAGGTGCCGGATGCCGAACTCGAGGTGATCAGGCGCGAGCTGCCGGGACTGATGTGCAATGTGGCCGCGCTCGCGGTGCCGCTGGTCGTCGAGGTCGGCGTCGGCGCCAACTGGGACAAGGCGCACTGACGGTCGTTCGCCTGCGGCGAAACGTTCGGGCTATTCCATCCACGCTTTGGCGTAGTACTCGCAGACGACGCGTTTGTCGGCGTCGTAGGCGAGGCCTTCGCCGGATTTTATTTCCGTTACGGTGAATGAGTGGTGTTCGACGCCGAGGTGGTTGACGAGCGTCTGCATGACATCATTCAGGCGCGCATCGAGCGCGAACAGCCATGAATATTTGGAGAGCTGCCGGCGTTTGGTAGCGTCGCGGTTGAGTGCCAGCATCGCGGCTTTGTAGCGCTCGAGCGGTTTGCCGTCCTGCCCAGAGAACGACAGTTCCACAGTGACGACGAAATTGCCCTGGCTGGTGACGTTGTTCGCCTTCCAGAGTTCTTTTTCGCCGTCTTCAAGGCCGATGTAAAAGCGTGGCATGGTGGCAATCCGTTAGTGTCGTTATTTTAAGGCGCCGAACACTTTTTGCACGAGGCTGCTGGCGGCGCCGACCGGGTCCTGACGCAGGGCTTTTTCCTCGTCGGCGATCATCAGGTAGAGGCCGTCGAGGGCCTTTTTCGTCACGTACTGTTCAATCGTCGCCTGTTCGGCGTCGATCAGGCCGAGCTGCGAGCCCTTGCCGGCGATGGCGTTGTATTTTTCAGCGAGGCCCACACGCGCCGTGGTCTTTTTCACAATGGGCAGAAACTTTTTCGCCAGCGGGTCGGCGGTCTTGCCGCGGAAATAATCGGTCGCCGCGGTATCGCCGCCGGTGAGTATTTTTTTGGCGTCCTGCACACTCATGGTTTTGACGGCATCGACCAAGAGGGGCTTGGCTTCATTGACCGCGCTTTCCGCAGCGCGGTTCATGGCGAGTTCGAGTTCATCGGCCTGCCGCTTCATGCCCATGGCACGCATCAGGCCTTCGACTTTCTGCAGTGATTCGGGCAGCGGAATTTTCACCTTGGCGTTGCTGAAGAAACCGTTTTCCGCACCGAGCTTGCCGATGGCTGCCGCAGAGCCTTCAGTCAGCGCCTGCTTGAGGCCGGCCACCGCGTCCTTGTTTGTGATGTCGGCGATGCCCAGGGCGAATGCCGGTGTGCTGGCGAGGAGGGCGAGGAAAACAAGGGTGCGAAAGCGCATGTGGAGTCCCGTGGGGTGAAGGTTCAAACCGCGCCGGCGAGGTGCGCCTGCTGGTCGGCATGATAGCTGGAGCGCACCAGCGGCGCGCTGGCGGCGTGCGAGAAACCCATGGCTGAGGCTTCCTGGGCGAATTTTTCGAACACCGCCGGTTCGACATAACGTTCAACCGGCAGATGATGCGCACTCGGTTGCAGATACTGGCCGAGCGTCAGCATGTCGACGTCGTGCGCGCGCAGGTCGCGCATGACCTCGAGGATTTCATCATCGGTCTCACCGAGCCCCAGCATCAGGCCGGACTTGGTCGGCACCAAAGGCACGCGCGCCTTGAACGCCTTGAGCAATTGCAGCGAATTGGCGTAATCGGCGCCGGGCCGCGCGTGTTTGTAGAGCCGTGGCACCGTTTCGAGATTATGGTTCATCACATCCGGCGGCGTGCCCGCGAGAATGTCGAGTGCAGTGTCGAGGCGGCCGCGAAAATCCGGCACGAGAATTTCGATGCGTGTCTCCGGCGAGTGTTCGCGCACGGCGGCGATGCATTCGGCGAAGTGTCGGGCGCCGCCGTCGCGCAGGTCATCACGGTCGACGCTGGTGATGACGACGTAGCGCAATTTCAGTGCGGCGATGGTGCGCGCAAGATTCAGCGGTTCGTCCGCATCCGGCGGTTTCGGCCGGCCGTGGCCGACGTCGCAAAACGGGCAGCGCCGCGTGCACAGGTCGCCGAGGATCATGAACGTCGCCGTGCCTTTGCCGAAACATTCGCCGATGTTCGGGCACGAGGCCTCTTCGCAGACCGTGTGCAGCGAATGCTCGCGCAGAATCTGCTTGATGTCGGCAAAGCGCTGCGAATTGCCGGCTTTGACGCGGATCCAGTCGGGTTTTTTCAGGCGTTCGACCGGCACGATCGGAATTGCCCCCTTGCCATGCGCGCGCGCGGTTTTTGCCGCACCTTTCTGTTTGGTCGTCAGGTCGCTCATGTCGCGCTCGGGGTCAGCAGTCGTGTCAGGTGTTGAATCAGTTGTTCGCCCAGGACGTCGGGCGAGGCCGTGATGCCCAGATCGCGTGTCTGCGTGACATCAAGGCCGGGATATCCGCAGGGGTTGATGTCGCGAAACGGCGCGAGGTTCATATCGACGTTCAAGGCGAGCCCATGATAGCAGCAGCCGCGGCGGATGCGCAGGCCGAGTGCGGCGATTTTGGCATGATCGACGTAGACGCCGGGCGCATCGGCACGATAGACGGCGCTGACGCCGTAGTCGGCGAGCAGATCGATCACGGCCCGCTCCATCAAGCGCACCAGCGGGCGCACGCTCAGACCGCGCCGCTTCATGTCGAGCAGCAGGTAGACCACCACCTGGCCCGGCCCGTGATAGGTGATTTGGCCGCCGCGGTCGATGCGCACGACCGGAATGCCATTGGCAATGCGCGGCAGGTGTTCGTCACGCCCCGCAAGACCCAGCGTGTAAACGGGCGGATGTTCGAGCAGCCAGAGTTGGTCGGGCGTGTCGTCGCTGCGGTCTGTCGTGAACTGCTGCATGGCCTGCAGCGTCGGTGCATAGTCCGCCAGCCCGAGCCTGCGGACGGTAAGGCGGGAGGCGTCAGGCGTCAGGTGCGGCGATCCAGCAGACGTCGGCTTCGGGGTTTGTTCCTTGCGCCTCACGCCGTACCCCCGGCGCTCAAAGCGCCATCACCACCATCGGGTGATCGCAGAGTTCGCCATAAAGCGCATCGAGTTGCGCGCGCGAAGTGGCGTTGATGGTGCAGGTGATGCTCAGATACTTGCCCTGTTTGCTGGCGCGCATTTCCATCGTTGCGCCGTCGAAGTCCGGCGCGTGGCGCTTGACGATTTCGAGCACGGTCTGCGCAAAACCGGCTTTGGTGTGCCCCATGATCTTGACCGGGAACTCGCAGGGGTATTCGATCAGCGACGGTTCGTTCATGCGGGTGATGTTCCGGTGTGGCCGGTCAGGCGGCGCGGCGCATGACGGTTTGTTTGAACTCCTGATAGAGCGCGTGCATGCGGTGGAACAGCGCGCCCGGCTTGCCGTCGCCGACCGTTTTGCCGTCGAGGCTGGTGACGGCGAGAACTTCCTTGGTCGAGGAGGTGATCCAGATTTCGTCGGCGTTGCGGGTCTCGGCTTCCGAAATCTCGCGCACTTCGAATTCGAACTCGCGCGCCTGCGCGATTTCCAGCACCACGTCGTAGGTGATGCCGGGCAGCACGAGATTGTTTTTCGGCGGTGCCAGCAGCACGCCGTTTTTGACGACGAACACGTTGCACGACGAGGCTTCGGTCAGCTTGCCGTCGCGGAAGAGCAGCGTTTCGGCCACGCCGGCGTCGACTGCCATCTGCTTGAGCAGGCAGTTGCCGAGCAGGGAGACCGATTTGACATCGCATTTGAGCCAGCGGAAGTCGGAGGCGCTGATGGCGGCGACGCCGTCGCTGATTTGCGCGGCGGGCGGGGTCGTCAGCGGGTTCGACATCAGGAATACCGTCTGCTTCGCATCTTTCGGGAACGCGTGGTCGCGTTTGGCGACGCCGCGCGTGACCTGCAGGTAGACCGACTGGTCGTCGCCATCGTTGCGGGCAATGATCTCGCCGATCAGGCGCGTCCACTCGGCATCGCTGAGCGGGTTGACGATGCGCACGCCGTCGAGGCTGTTCTGCAGCCGGCGCAGATGTTCGGCAAGGCGGAACGGGCGGCGCGAATAGACCGGGATCACTTCATAGACGCCGTCGCCGAAAATGAAACCGCGGTCGAGCACCGGCACGCGCGCTTCCGTAAGCGGCATGAATTCGCCGTTGAGGTAGACGATGTCGGTGGCCATGGCGATCTCCTGTGCGCTGCGTTATTTGAACAACAAACGAATCGAATCCCAGCCGCGGCCGAACACACCGGCGAGCGGCACGACCTCGAGCGCGACGACGGGAATTTCCGCATAGGGCTTGCCGTCGAGCGTCAGTTTCATGGT
>CAZVDN010000008.1:0-2539 GCA_964625665.1 uncultured Streptomyces sp.
GTCTCGATCCAGCGCGAAAACCAGACGCTGGCGTCGATCACCTTCCAGAACTATTTCCGCATGTATTCCAAGCTCGCCGGCATGACCGGCACGGCGGATACTGAAGCCTACGAGTTTCAGCAGATCTACAGCCTCGAGACGGTCGTCATTCCGACGCACAATCCGATGGTGCGCGACGACCGCATGGACCAGGTTTATCAAACCTCGCGTGAAAAATACGCCGCGGTCATCAAGGACATCAAGGACTGCTACGAGCGCGGCCAGCCGGTACTGGTCGGCACCACCTCGATCGAGAATTCCGAGCTGGTGTCAAAAATGCTCGAGAAGGAAAAGCTGCCGCATAACGTGCTGAACGCCAAACAGCATGCGCGCGAAGCCGAGATCGTCGTGCAGGCCGGGCGCTCGAAAACGATCACGATTGCCACCAACATGGCCGGTCGCGGCACCGACATCGTGCTCGGCGGCAATCCCGAGCCGGAGATCGCCAAAGTCAAAGCCGATGCCGGCCTCGACGAAGCGGCCAAGCAGAAGCGCATCGAAGACATCAAACACGAGTGGCAGAAGCTGCACAACCAGGTCGTCGCGGCGGGGGGCCGGCATATCATCGCCACCGAGCGCCATGAGTCGCGCCGTATCGACAACCAGCTGCGCGGCCGCGCCGGGCGCCAGGGCGATCCGGGCTCCAGCCGTTTTTATCTGTCGCTTGAGGACCCGTTGTTGCGCATTTTTGCGTCGGACCGCGTCGCCTCGATCATGCAGCGCCTCAAGATGCCCGATGGCGAAGCGATTGAGCACCCGTGGGTGACCCGCGCGATTGAAAACGCGCAGCGCAAGGTCGAGGCGCGCAACTTCGACATCCGCAAGCACCTGCTCGAATACGACGACGTTGCCAACGACCAGCGCAAGGCGATCTACGAGTCGCGCAACCAGTTGCTCGAGTCGGCCGACATTTCGGAACGGATCAACTCGATTCGCCGCGAGGTGATCAATGCCTTCGTCACCCAGCACATTCCGCCGGAAAGCCTGGAAGAGCAGTGGGACATCGAGGGGCTGGAAAAAACCCTGATCGCCGAACTGCAGCTTGATCTGCCGATCAAGCAATGGCTGGCCGACGAGAGTTCGCTCGACGAAGACCAGTTGCGCGCGCGCATCGTTGAGTTCGCCGACCGCAAATACGAGGAAAAGGTCAAGCCGTTCGAGGCCGAACCGATCCGCCAGTTCGAGCGCACGCTGATGCTGCAAAGCATCGACTCCCACTGGCGCGAGCACCTGGCGGCGCTTGATCATTTGCGGCAGGGCATCCATCTGCGCAGCTATGCGCAGAAAACGCCGGCCCAGGAATACAAGAAGGAGGCTTTTGAGCTCTTCGGCCTGATGCTGGAGATGATCAATACCGAAGTTACCCGCATCCTCATGACCGTGCAGTTCCGCAGCGAAGCCGAGCTGCAGAAAGTCGAGGAACCGCAGGCGCCGAAAAACGTGCAGTTCCATCACGCCGACCATGAAGAGGCGCTGGAACAGGCCAACGCCGAAACCGAGACTTCCGATGCGGCGACTTTCGTCCGGCGCGGGCAGAAAGTCGGCCGCAATGACGCCTGTCCCTGCGGCTCGGGGAAGAAATACAAATACTGCCATGGCAAACTGGTCTGAGCAGTTCAAACCCCGCTTTGCAGGGCACCGACCATGGCTGTAAACCTTCTGCCGCCGGATGCCAGCAAGCTGCTGCCGGTGCGCGGCGTGACGCTGGGCATCGCTGAAGCGGGCATCAAGAAAGCGCAGCGCAAGGACCTGCTCGTCATCAAACTCGACGACGGCGCGCGCGTTGCCGGCGTGTTCACGCAAAACCGGCTGTGTGCGGCGCCGGTCATCGTGACGCGCGAGCATCTGGCCACGTCCGCCGCGAAAATCCGGGCGCTCGTCGTGAATACAGGCAATGCCAATGCCGGCACGGGGGCCGACGGCCTCGCGCATGCGCGCAAGACCTGCGCCGATCTGGCTGCATTGCTGGGCTGTGCGCCGTCGCAAATTCTGCCGTTCTCGACCGGTGTCATCATGGAACCGCTGCCGATAGAACGCATTACTGCGGGCCTGCCGGCCTGTCTGGCCGATCTGCGCGCCGATCAATGGGCGAACGCCGCGCAGGCGATCATGACTACCGACACGATACCGAAGGCGGCATCGAAGCAGATCACAGTAGGCAAAACGCGCGTGACCATTACCGGCATCGCCAAAGGGGCCGGCATGATTCATCCGAACATGGCGACCATGCTCGGTTATATCGCCACCGACGCGCGCATCGCGCAACCCCTGCTGCAGAAGATCGTCGCCCATGCGGCGCAAAGATCCTTTAATGCGATTACCGTTGACGGTGACACCTCAACCAACGACAGCTTCGTGCTGATCGCCAGCGGCGCGGCCGACATGCCGGAGATCGCCGATGATTCCGGCAGCGAATACGCTGAACTGTGCGCCGGCATAACTGCGGTGGCGGGGGAACTGGCGCGCGCGATAGTGCGTGACGGCGAGGGCGCGACGAAAT
>CAZVDN010000008.1:2549-29448 GCA_964625665.1 uncultured Streptomyces sp.
ACCCTGCAGATCGAGGGCGGTCGCGACGAGGAGGAATGCCGCAAGGTCGGGTTTGCCATCGGCCATTCGCCGCTGGTCAAGACGGCGTTTTTTGCCTCGGACCCGAACCTCGGCCGCATCCTGGCTGCCATCGGTTACGCCGGCATTGATGATCTCGACGTGTCCAGGCTCGATCTGTATCTCGACGACGTGCTGGTTGCACGCGGCGGCGGGCGCAATCCGGCCTATCAGGAAGCCGACGGTCAGCGGGTCATGAAACAAAGCGAAATCACGGTCCGGGTCGTGTTGAACCGCGGCAAACATGCGGTAACCATGTGGACCTGCGATCTGTCGCACGATTACGTCAGCATCAACGCCGACTACCGTTCCTAGTCACATCACGCACAAGTTAAGCTCATGAATCCGACTGAAAAATTTTTCGAGCGCGCCGAGGGGCTGCTTGCCCGCCTGGAAAAACTGCTGCCCGGCGAGCCGCCGGCGACCGACTGGAAGCATGCGATTGCCTTTCGCTGGCGCAAACGCAACGGCCAAGGCGCGATCCACAGCGTCAACCATGTGCACAAAATCAGCCTGGCCGACCTGCGCGGCATTGATCGCCAGAAAAAAATCGTCGAACAGAACACCCGTCAGTTCGTCGAGGGCTATCCTGCCAACAACGTGTTGTTGACCGGATCGCGCGGCACCGGCAAGTCGTCGCTGATCAAGGCGCTGCTGAACAAGTTTGCGCCGCGCGGACTGCGCGTCATCGAAGTCGAAAAGCACGACCTTACCGATCTGCCGGAAATCGTCGAGCAGAGCGCATCGCGGCCCGAACGTTTCATCCTGTATTGCGACGATCTTTCATTTGAGGCCGATGAACCCGGCTACAAGGCGCTGAAAGTGGTGCTCGACGGCTCCGTGGCGGCCGCCTCGGAAAACTGCCTGATTTACGCGACTTCGAACCGGCGCCATCTGATGCCGGATTACATGTCGGACAATCTTGAAGCCAAACCGGTCGGCGACGACATTCACCCGGGCGAAACCGTCGAGGAAAAAATATCCCTGTCGGAACGCTTTGGCGTGTGGGTTTCGTTTTACCCGTTCGATCAGGACGAATATCTCGAGATCGTCGCGCAATGGCTCGGTTACTTCAAAATCACCGGCGCCAAGAGCGAACAGGTCAGGCATGCCGCCCTGCAGTGGGCGCTCCAGCGCGGATCGCGAAGCGGCCGTGTCGCCTGGCAGTTCGCGCGCGACTGGGCCGGCCGCGCCCACGCCGCCCGCGGCAAATAGTTTCGGCGCGGAACACGGTAGTGCCGGCGGTCAAGCGTGTCGAGGTGGCCGCTGCCGTCATGGTGAACAGCCGCGGCGAATTCCTGCTGGCACAGCGTCCGCACGGCAAAGTCTACGCGGGTTATTGGGAATTTCCCGGCGGCAAAGTCGAACCCGGCGAATCCGCCGCTGCGGCACTCAAACGCGAATTGCATGAAGAACTCGGCGTCGAGGTCGAGACGGCCCATCCCTGGCTGACGCGCGAATTTGACTACGCGCATGCGGCGGTCACGCTGCGCTTTTTCCGTGTTCTTGAATGGCGTGGCGAACTGCATGGCCGCGAACAGCAGCAATTTGCCTGGCAGTCGATCCGCAACGTCAATGTCGCGCCGATATTGCCTGCCAACGGCCCGATCCTGCGTGCGCTTGAATTGCCGCATATCTACGGCATCAGCTGCGCTGCGCAAATCGGCCGTGATGCCTTCATGCAAAAGCTCGAAACCGCATTGGCGGCGGGTTTGCGTCTGGTGCAAGTGCGGGAAAAAGATCTCGTGGAATCCGATCTCATCGAATTGACGCGTGAGGTGGTGGCGGTCGCGCATCGCTTCGATGCGCTGGTCCTGGTCAACGCCGCGGAGCAGGTTGCGGCAGAAGCCGGGGCCGACGGCATTCATCTGAATTCGGCGGCACTGATGGCCTGCGCGCGCCGGCCCGCGGTGGCGTGGTGCGCCGCCTCCTGTCATAACGCAGCCGAACTGCAGCAGGCGCGCGCGCTGGGCGTTGATTTCACGGTGCTTGGCAGCGTCGCGCCGACCGCCAGTCATCCGGGCGGTGAGACGCTGGGCTGGGAACAATTTTCGGCGCTGATCCGCAACTATCCGTTGCCGGTCTACGCGCTGGGCGGCATGACGCCGGCGGACCTGCAATCGGCCTGGCAGCATGGCGCGCACGGCATTGCCATGTTGCGCGGCGCGTGGAGTCTCTAGCGACGGGTTGGTGATGCGCGGCGCTCAGTTCAGCGCCGGCGGTGGCGAGCGGTCTTCGTTTTCGAAATCGTCGACCGGATCGGCGACCGGAATCTTGTAGCTTTCATTTGCCCAGGCGCCGAGATCAATCAGGCGGCAGCGCTCCGAGCAGAACGGGCGGAACGGATTGGCTGTTTTGTCCCAGGTTGCAGGTTTGCCGCATTGCGGACAACTGACGACACGGAGCGTCATCGACGCGACCGGATCAGAGGTTGCAGAACGTCAATTCAAAATCGACGTCGGTTTCAATGACGCGCGGGCGCTGGCCGCCTTCGTGCGTGGTGAAACGGATGTTCAACGCATATTTGTTGGCGCTGATTTCCGGGACACACTGGTAATCACGGCTCAACCGGAGGCGCAGCATCTGCGCGACGCGTCCGGCCATCATCTGCTGATAAACGCCCTGCACCGCCGTCTGGCTTGAAACCTTGCCGCTTTCGCGCAGCAGGCGCAGCATGATCGCAATGCCGTCGCGGATCGGCAGGAACGGCGCGAGCCAGCCTTCAAGATCATGGCGGTGCAGTTCGGCGCCCTGATGCAACCAGTAGTGATAGGACGGCACGTCGAATTCACAAACACCGCCGGGAATATTGGTGCGCTGTTTGATGCTCATCAGCCACTCGTTCTCGCGCAGTTCCTGGCCGATCTTGCCGGACATCTGGAACAGGCGTGACGAAACGCGGTCGATCTCCCACAGAATGCTGTCGAGTGCTTCCTGCGAAATTTCCGGATTGTCGCGCAATGCTTCAAGCGTGTGTTTTTGCCGCTCGAGTTCCTGCAGCAGATCGGACTTCAGATCGGCGCGGCTGGCGACTTCCAGAATTTCAAATATGCAGAGAAGCGCGACGTGATGTTCCTGCGCGTCTGCTTTCGCGGTGAAGTATTGCACGCGCTCGTACAAATCCTCGAGCCGCAGCAACGTGCGAATCCGCTCGCTCAACGGGTATTCGTAACTGATCACGGCGAGTACGGCGCACCGGGGGAGTGATTAATGCGGCCAATTGTTCTACAAAACCGAAAAAAAATAAAGACTTCAGTGAGTTTTTTTCGGGTTGTCCGGCCCCTTTGCAGGCGCTTTGCCGCCTTCGGCGAGGGCCAGATAGCGCGCGTGCAATTCGGACACGCGCTGCCCGAGAACCTCCAGACCGGTATCGTTGACAATGACATCGTCGGCGGCCGCGAGCCGAGCCGCACGCGTGGCCTGGCTGGCCATGATGTCGCGGACTGATTTTTCCTCGAGATTGTTGCGCCGCCGGACGCGTTCGATCTGGATTTCCTCGGTGCAATCGACCACCAGGGTGCGACCGATAAGCTCGCGGTAGGCGCCAGTTTCGACCAGCAATGGCACGACCAGCACCGCATAGGGGGCCGTCACCGCGCCGACGGCCGACAGTACCTCGGCCCTGATCATCGGGTGCAGAATGGCTTCGAGTTTTTTTCGCGCCGCCGGGTCCGCAAAAACGAGCGCCCGCATGCGGGCGCGATCAAGTGCGCCGTCCGGCCGCAGAAATTCGGCACCGAATTGCCGGGCAATCTCGAGCGAACCGGCCTCCCCGGGCGCGGTCAGGCGGTGTGCGATTGAATCCGTATCGATGACGGCGGCACCGAGACCGCCCAAAAGTTCGGCGACGCTGCTTTTGCCGCTGCCGATGCCGCCGGTCAGGCCGATGACGAACGGCATGCCGCTAGAGGCTTTGCAGATAGTATTTGACGATCGCCTCGCCGCGAAACAGCGCGATCAGACCGCCCAGAACCAGATATGGGCCGAAGGGGATCGGCTTGCTCCGCTCGTGCTTTGCAAGCGCAATCAGCCCGAGGCCGATGACGGCACCAACGAGGGACGACAGCATGATGACCACCGGCAGCATTTTCCAGCCGAGCCAGGCGCCGATCGCCGCCAGCAGTTTGAAATCACCATAGCCCATGCCTGCCTTGCCGGTGGCGAATTTGAACCCCCAGTAGACGAGCCACAGCGAAAGATAACCGGCGACAGCGCCGATGACTGACGTTTGCAAATCAACAAACGCGCCGCCCATGTTGACCAGAATGCCGGCCCACAGCAGCGGCAGCGTGATGTCATCAGGCAGATAAAACGAGTCCAGATCGATGAATGCCAGCGCGATCATGCCCCAGACGAAGAGCAGGCCGGCCGCCGTGGCCCAGGTAAAACCGAAATTCCAGGCGACCAGCGCGGACAGTCCGCCGGTGAGCAGCTCGACGCAGGGATAACGCGGTGAAATCGGCGTCTTACAACCGGCGCAGCGGCCGCGCAGCACGAGATAACTGATGACGGGCACGTTTTCCAGCGCGGTGATGGCGTGGCCGCAGGACGGGCACTGCGAGCGCGGCACCATCAGGTTGTAGGCGGGTTCATCGGGCAGCGGCTGCCCGCCAGACTCGGCCACTTCAGCGCGCCATTGCCGCTCGATAATTTTCGGCATGCGGTGGATAACGACATTGAGAAAACTGCCGATCATCAGCGACAGCAGTGCCACAGTCGAAATGAACAGGGCGGGGTTGTTCTGCAACGATTGAATGAATGACATGGTCGCTCGCGCCGTAGCGCCTAATGTGTGGGCCGCAACGCGGCACAGGCTGTGGCGGTATAGTTGCCTGCCGCAGCCCGGTTACGCCGCATGTTTTCTCAGACTGCCTGACCCATCTTGAAGATCGGCAGATACATGGCCACGACCATGCCGCCAATCAGCGTGCCGAGTACCACCATGATCAGCGGTTCCATCAGGCTCGACAGCGCTTCGACCGCGTCATCAACTTCGGCCTCGAAAAAGTCGGCGACCTTGCTCAACATGCCGTCGAGCGAACCGGCTTCCTCGCCGATCGCCACCATCTGCAGCACCATGTTGGGGAACAGTTCGACGTTCTGCATTGAAACCACAAGGCTCGATCCGGTGGCGACCTCGCCCTGGATCTTTTTGGTTGCCACGAAGTATTCGTAATTGCCGGCCGCGCCGGCCACCGATTCGAGCGCCTCGACCAGCGGTACGCCGGCAGCGAACATGGTGGAAAGCGTGCGCGTCCAGCGCGCGACCGTGGCTTTGCGCACGAGGTCGCCGAAGATCGGCATGCGCAGCATCACTTTGTCCATGAAAATCTGCACGGCGAGCGAGCGCTTCCACGCATAGAGAAAGCCGTAGATCGAGCCGCCGATCACGCTGAAAATCAGATACCAGAATTTGACGAAGAAATCGGATATCGCCATGACCACCAGCGTCGGTGCCGGAAGGTCAGCGCCGAAACTGGCGAACACTTGTTTGAACGCCGGGATCACGAAGATCATGATGATCGCGGTGATGATAAAGGCCACTGCAATAATGGCAATCGGATAGAACAGCGCCGATTTGATCTTGCCCTTGATGGCCTGGGTTTTTTCCTTGTAGGTCGCCAGGCGATCAAGCAGGCTGTCGAGAATACCGGCCTGTTCGCCGGCGCCGACCAGATTGCAGAACAGGGTATCGAAATAAAGCGGGTATTTTTCAAAAGCCTGTTTCAGGCTCGAACCGGTTTCAACCTCGGTCTTGATTTCCATCAGCAGTTTTTGCACGGCCGGATTGCTATGGCCCTTGCCGACGATGTCGAAGGCCTGCAGCAAGGGCACACCGGATTTCATCATCGTCGCCAGCTGGCGCGTAAACAGCGTGATGTCCTTGTCCGTGATGGTGCCGCCGCTGCGCGTCGACACCTTTTTGACTTTGGTGACCTTGATGCCCTGGCGACGCAGTTGCGCATTGACGACCGCTTCGCCGCCGGCCTTCATTTCGCCACGAACCGTTTTGCCCGCTTTGTCGGTGCCGGTCCATGAGAAGACGAATTCCTTGACGTCTTTTTTTGCTGTTGCGGTCGCGGTGGCCATCAAGACTCTCCCGTAGCGTTGCAATACTTCGCGCTAACTTATTGGTTAAATTACGATTCGCCTAATCATGCCCGCCCGCGACGCCTTTGTAAAGCGTCGTTCTTCACGGCAGCGGCTGGCTTGGTCGCGCTTGCGAAACAAGGGGCGCGAGGCTGATCGCTTTGATGACCCGATCCTGGGTCTGCACGATCTTTATCGGGTGGCCGGCAATCTCCAAAAGTGTGCCGGGCTCGGGAATCTCGCGCAGGTGTTCGAGAATCAGGCCGTTCAGGGTTTTCGGCCCGTCCAGCGGAAACCGGTAGCCCAGTTTGCGGTTCAGTTCGCGCAGCAGGCTGCCACCCTCGACGAGATAACCGCCGTCAGGCTGGGCGTGGAAGCGGCTGGGTTGCAAGGGCGAGTGCGTGGCGAATTCGCCGATCAACTCCTCGACGATGTCTTCGAGGGTGAGCAGACCCATCAATTCGCCGTATTCGTCGACGACAAAACACAGCCGGTCCTGATGTTCCTGAAACTGCTGCAATTGCGTGAACAACGGCGTGCCCGAGGGCGCGAAATAGGGCTCGCGCATCAGGCCGCGCAATTGCGCAGCCGGGATGCCGTCGTCCTGGGCAATGCTCAGGGCCTTGCGCACCAGCACAACGCCGATGATGTTGTCGGGCTGGCCTTCATACAGCGGCAGACGCCGGTGATAGGCGGTGGCAATCTGTTCGCGCAGGATGGTCGGCGGGGCGTCGATGTTCACTGCCTCGATCAGGCTGCGCGGCGTCATGACGTCGTCGACCGTAATTTGTTCAAGATCGAACAGGTTGAGCAGGATGCTCTGGTGCTTTTTCGGGATGTAGTTGCCGGCCTCGAGCACCAGTGTACGCAGTTCTTCGGGCGTCATTTTGTTTTCGGCAGAGTCCGCCGGTTTGAGCCGCAACATCCATAGCAGCGACTGCACGAACAGATTGACGAACCAGACCACAGGGTAGAGCACGCGCAACAACGGCTTGAGGATGAACGCGATCGGCGGCGCGATGGTTTCGGCATAGGCGGCGCCGACGACTTTCGGCGTGATTTCCGAAAACACCAGGATCATGAAGGTGACCGCCAGTGTGCCGAGGCCGAGCGCGACTTCGTCTTCACCGAACAGGCGCACGGTGATCACGCTGACCAGCACTGCGGCCGCTGCATTGACCAGATTGTTGCCGAGCAGAATTACGCCCAGCAGGCGGTCGGTCTGCGCGAGCAGTTCATTGGCGATGCGCGCGCCGCGATGGCCCTTGCGCACCAGGGTTTTGAGGCGATAGCGGTTCAGCGCCATCATGCTCGTCTCGGCAATCGAGAAAAATCCCGACAGCAGCAACAGCAGGGCGAGAACCGAAAATTGAACCGATAAAGGGATGTCGTCCATTCAGGATTCAGCAGTCAGAATTGAGCGGGATCGGTTTGAACGGCTGCCATCCCGTATTGCCGGGCCGGCGTTCAGCTTTTGCCGAGAATGATCTCAAGCACGAATTTGCTGCCGATATAGGCAAGCACCAGCATCAGAAATCCGGCGAGCGTCCAGCGCACCGCAATGCGGCCGCGCCACCCGTAGCGCCAGCGACCGCCGAGCAGAGCGGCAAAAATCAGCCAGGAAAGAATGCCGAAGACGGTCTTGTGATTGAAACGCATTGCCTTGCCGAACAATTCTTCGGAATAGACGATGCCGGTCATCAGTGTCAGCGTCAGCAGCACGAAACCGGCGAGAATGATGCGAAACAGCAGGGTTTCCATGGTCAGCAGCGCGGGCAGCCGCTGCAAAGCGGTCGGCAGTCCGCGGCCGTGCAGGCGGTTTTCGATGACCGCCATCAGCAAGACGTGCAGCGAGGCAATGGTGAAAAAGCTGTAGGCCAGCAGCGCGATCATCAAATGCACCTGAAACACCGGCAGTTCGGTATTGGGCAGGGCGCGGGTTGCGGGCAAAAGGGCCGGCAGAAAGGCGCAGACTGCCGCGACGGGCATGACCAGCGCCTGCAGGCCTTCGATGCGGTAGAACAGGTTGCCGATCCAGTAAATCGCCACCGTCAGCCAGACGATGACCGAGACGGCATTTCCGACGCCAAGATGGACTCCATCGGCGGCGATGACCGAGTTGAACAGCAGTACACCGTGCAGAACCAGCGGGGCGAGCATGATGTAGGGCTCGAATGCCGCGCGCGCTTCGCTGCTCGCCGGTGCCGCCTTTTGCCAGCGCGTGCGCCAGAAGTAGGCCGCAAGTGCCGCGTACAGCGCGGAGACGATCGGATAAAATATGAAACTGTTTGCACTCATCCTGCGGCAGTTTACACCAGAGAATTCACGGCGCGCCTGCCGCGAAAAAAACGGGAACCAGCATGTTTGAAAATCTGACCGGCCGCCTGTCGCAGGTGGTAAAGACGCTGCGCGGCGAAGCGCGGCTGACTGAAACCAATATTCAGGACGCTTTGCGCGAAGTCCGCGTCGCGATGCTGGAGGCCGATGTCGCCCTGCCGGTGGTGCGCGATTTCATCGCCCGCGTGCGCGAACGCGCGCTTGGCCAGGAGGTGGCGGGCAGCCTGACGCCGGGACAGGCGCTGGTCGGTGTCGTGCATCGCGAGCTGGTCGCGCTGATGGGCGAAGCGGCCAGCGGGCTGAATCTCGCCACTACGCCGCCGGCGGTCATTCTCATGGCAGGCCTGCAGGGTTCGGGCAAGACCACTTCAAGCGGCAAGCTGGCCAAGATGCTGCGCGAACAGCAGAAGAAAAAAGTGCTGGTGGTCAGTTGTGACGTTTACCGACCGGCGGCCATCGAGCAGTTGAAGACGCTGGCGGCGCAGGTCGAGGTGGATTTTTTTCCGTCGGAAACCGGGCAGCGCCCGGCGGACATTGCGCTCGCGGCGGTGGATTTCGCGCGCAAGCATTATCACGATGTGCTGATCGTCGATACCGCCGGCCGCCTTGCCGTCGACGAAGCGATGATGAACGAAATCCGCGAACTGCACGCGGCGCTGAAACCGATCGAGACCTTGTTCGTCGTCGATTCCATGCAGGGGCAGGATGCGGTCAACGTCGCCAAGGCATTTGCCGACGCCTTGCCGCTGACCGGCGTGGTGTTGACCAAACTCGACGGTGATGCGCGCGGCGGCGCTGCGTTGTCCGTGCGGCAGGTGACTGGCGCACCGATCAAATTTGCCGGCGTCGGCGAAAAACTCACCGGTCTTGAAGCCTTTCACCCCGAGCGCATGGCCTCACGCATTCTCGGCATGGGCGACGTGCTGTCGCTGATCGAGGACGCGCAGCGTTCGGTCGATCGCGACGAGGCGGAAAAATTCGCGCGCAAAATCAAATCCGGCAAAGGCTTTGACCTCGAGGATTTCAAGCAGCAGATCGGCCAGATGAAAAAAATGGGCGGTGTCGCGGCACTGGTCGACAAATTGCCGGGGCAACTCGCGCAGGCCGCCGGCAACGCACAGATGGATGATCGTCAAATGCGCCGTATCGAAGGCATCATCAATTCGATGACGCCGGTCGAACGCCGCAAGCCGGATCTGCTCAAGGCCTCGCGCAAGCGCCGCATCGCGGCCGGTGCCGGCGTCAGCGTGCAGGAGGTCAACCGCCTGCTCGCCCAATTCGAGCAAACGCAGAAAATGATGAAGATGATGGCCAAGGGCGGCATGGCCAAAATGATGCGGTCCATGAAAGGCATGTTCCCCGGAATGCGCGGATGACGTGCCGCGGCGAGTCGGGCAGAATAAAAAATCAATAATAAACAATGGTTTGAGATTTTTCCTGACCGGCGCAGGGGCGGCAGGAGCGTCTTGGTCTTTTTCTTGCGCCGATTTCAAAAACTAGCGTAAAATCACGCCCTTTCCGCATTTTCGGGGTCGGTAACATGGTTGTGATCAGACTTGCACGCGGCGGCGCCAAGAAGCGTCCGTTTTTTAACCTGGTGGTGGCTGACTCGAAACGCGCCCGCGACGGCCGTTTCATTGAGCGCATCGGTTTTTACAATCCGAAGGCGCCTGAAGGTCAGGAAGCTTTTCGTTACCAGGCCGATCGTCTGACCTACTGGCAGAGCAAGGGTGCGCAAATTAGCGACACCGCAGCGCGCCTCGTCAAGCAATTCGGCGCCAAACAAGCTGCCTGACGATCTGGTAGTGATGGGGCGGGTGACCGTCCCATACGGCGTGAGGGGCTGGGTCAAGGTCCATACACTCACTGACGATCCGGAGAGCCTGTGCGATTACCCGGTATGGCGTCTGGGGCGCAACGGCAACTGGCGCGAGGTTCGCGTGCTGGCCGGCAGGATGCAGGGCAATGTTCTGGTCGCGCAGTTGGAAGGGGTCGACGACCGCGATGCGGCTGCGGCGCTCAGGGGATCGGATGTCGCGGTGCTGCGCTCCGAACTGCCGGCCGCGGAAGAAGGCGAGTTTTACTGGGCTGATTTGATCGGCCTGAGTGTGGTGAATATAGAGCAGCATGATTTCGGCAAGGTTGCCCGGATCATGCAGACCGGCGCGAATGACGTGCTGGTGGTGACGGCGGAAGCAGGCGGTGGTGAGACGCTGATTCCGTTTATCGCCGACGTGGTCAGGCAGGTTGATCTCAAGTCGGGCAGGATTGTTGTGGACTGGGGCGAGGATTACTGATGCTTCAGTTTGACGTGGTAACGCTGTTCCCGCCGATGTTCGAGGCGGTGACCGAGGCCGGAATAACAGGCCGGGCGCGTGACCGCGGGATTTTCGGTCTGGTGGCATGGAACCCGCGCGATTTTGCGCGCAACAGCTACCGCACCGTGGACGACCGGCCGTATGGCGGTGGTCCGGGCATGGTGATGATGGCGGAGCCGCTGGACCGCGCAGTATCGGCGGCGCGGCAGCGACAGGCGAGCACGGGCGTGAAGAAGCCGCGCGTGATCTACATGTCGCCGCAAGGCCGGCTGTTGAACCATGCGCTGGTGATGGAATTGTCGGCAGAACAGGGTCTGGTGCTGCTGGCGGGTCGTTACGAAGGCGTCGATGAGCGCGCGATTGCGCGGACCGTCGATGACGAAGTGTCGATCGGAGACTATGTGTTGTCGGGCGGCGAACTGGCCGCCATGGTGTTGATCGATTGCATTGTGCGTCAGTTGCCCGGCGCACTGGGCGATGCGCAATCGGCGGCCCAGGAGTCGTTTGTCGGCGGGTTGCTCGATTGCCCGCAGTACACGCGGCCCGAGCAATATGAAGGACTGGCAGTGCCGCCGGTGTTGATGTCGGGCAATCATGCCGATATCCAGCGCTGGCGTTTGAAGCAGTCGTTGGGGCGCACCTGGCAGCGCAGGCCGGAGTTGCTCGAACAGCGTGGGATGAGTGTGGACGAGCGCAATTTGCTCGAAGAATTCAAGCAGGAACTGAGTGGAGTGTGAACATGGATTTGATCCAGCAGCTGGAAAAAGAAGAAGTCGCGCGTCTTGCCAAGAAGATTCCGGATTTCAAGACCGGCGACACCGTGGTGGTTAACGTCAATGTGGTCGAAGGCGACCGCAAGCGCGTGCAGGCGTTCGAGGGTGTCGTGATTGCCAAACGCAATCGCGGTCTCAATTCCGCCTTCACGGTGCGCAAGGTTTCCTCGGGTGAGGGCGTCGAGCGCACCTTCCAGAGCTATTCGCCGCTGATCGCCTCGGTCGAGGTCAAGCGCAAGGGCGATGTGCGTCGCGCCAAGCTGTATTACCTGCGCCAGCGTTCGGGCAAAGCCGCGCGCATCAAGGAGCGTCTCGAGCACGTCGAGCGCGACATTCTGCCGCCGGTTGAAGAGCAGCCGCAGCAGGCTGCCGAAGCCAAGTAACCGTATCCGGTCAGGCTTCTGCATTGAAAAGGCGGCGCAAGCCGCCTTTTTTATTGCCCTGCGGCGCTTTCGTTTTCGCCTGCAACGAAATTACAATAGCTGCATGCGCGTATTCCCGCTGATTATTCTGCTGCTGTCGTTGCCGGCGACAGGCGCCCGCGCGCAGGGTGTCAGCGATGCGTTCGAAATCGCACAGCGTTTTGCCGATGCCGGCGCCTGGCAGGCGTCGCTGGCCCGTGTGGATCAGTTGCAGCCGCCCGCGGTGACCGGTCCGCGCTGGGGTGACTGGGAACAGTTGCGTTGCACGCTGATGTTCCGGTTGAACCGCCATCAGGAGCTGACCAAACGAATTGCCGCCCTGCCGGCGGCGGCGCCGAAGAGCGTGGCGCGCTTTTGTCTGATGCAGGGCGCGCGCGCAGCGATTGCCGTGGCGCAGGGGCCTTCGGCACGCCACCTGCTGGCGCGCCTTTTGTGGGACAACGAAACTTCCGCCGAAGAACTCCCCCAGGCGCGTCTTCTGGTCATCGAAACCTATCTCGCCGAAGACAAGCCGCGGGAAGCCTATTCGCTGATGCTGCGTTATCAGCAGGACTACAAACCGCTCGACCGTGAAACCGCGGCGCGTTTTGTCGATGCGCTGCTGGCAAGCGGCATGGACAAGGAAGCGATCAACTGGTTTTCCCAGCTCGATGAAGCCAGTCCGGTCAAGCTTCTGCTGCGATTGCAGACCAATCTGATTGCGCCGGAGGCGGCGATCGCGCAGGCCCGCGCTGGCCTGGCCAAAAATCCAGCCGCGGTTCCTTATTGGGTGGTGTTGCAATATGCCGCCGCCGCCCAGCGCAACACCATGCTGAATGTCGAGGCGATGGAAAACCTGCTGCAGCTCGCGCCCGACAAATCGCCGGAGCGCACGGCGGCCATGGCCGCTGAATTGTGGAAAGCGTATTCGGCAGCGGCGCAGGAAATCGCCAATCAGGAACAACTGCTGGTCGGCGACGAAGCCAACTGGTCGGATTTCGGCGCGCGGCGCGCTGCCGCCAACCCGACCACCGGCCGCGCGTTTTTCGCCTATTTAGCGCTTGCCAGCAAGGTGCGCGAAACACGGCAGAGCGCGCAATTGCAGCTGGCTTATTCGCTGCAAAGCTCGAAGCTGCCGCTGACCGCGGTGCGCCTGTTCGGCGATGCCGCGCGTTTCCCGACTACGCAGCTTGACGCGCAGGCGCGTTTTCTTCTCGGCAGCATGGCGGCCGATATCAATCTGCAGGAGGCTGCGGCGCGTTTCTGGATAGGCCTCGCGGCGCCGCCGAACCTCGATGCTGAGGAATGGAACCTGCGTCTGGCGCAGTCGCTGGTGCGGGCCGGTGCCGCAACCGCCGGCGCCGATGCGCTGCGTGCGTTGATTGCCGACAAAAAAACGCTCTCACCGGAGTCGATGCGCCGCGCCATTGCGGTCGTGGTCGAGCTGCAGGACAGCGGCCATTACAAGACCGGCGACGAGCTCTATCGGGCACTGCTGCCGCTGGCGGCCCTGCGCGAGCGCCGCGATATTCTTTACGGCATTGCCCGCATCGCCGAGGCCAATTACGATTTTCCGCGCGCCGCTGATCATTTTCTCGAGTCTGCACTGATGATGGATGCGCGCACGCCCGATGCGCTCGCGATCAACGCGCGCATCTACGCCGGCGCCAACCTCGGACGCGCCGGGTTCAAGGACGATGCACGCGCCCAGTTCAACTGGCTGCTGAAGAACGTCAAAGACCCGGAGAAGCTCGAAACCATCCGCCGCGAAATGCAGAAACTCTAGGTGCTGCATGCGGCCTGTGAACGGCGCGCGCGGTTGACGCTGCTTTCTGGTGCCGTGTAGTATCGGGCGCCGTTGTATTTCACAGATTTCCCCCGGATTTGCGGGTATTCCACTTGGTTTCAATCAGGAGCAGTCATGATTCATTTCGTATTGCATGACCCCAAAGACACGGTCGCGGTGGTTGTGGTGGAGGGCGTGAAGGCCGGCCAGGAACTGACCGGCTGGATCATGGACGAGGATCGCAAGGTTTCGCTGAAGGCTGAGCAGGACATACCGATCGGCCACAAACTCGCGCTCAAGGACATCAAGAGCGGCGACACCATCATTAAATACGGCATCGATATCGGCAAGTCCGTTGCCGACATCAAGGCAGGCGCGCACGCCCACGTGCACAACATCAAGACCAAACGCTGGTAATCCGGGCGGCGTCTGCAGACAATATTGGAGAAATCATGATTTCCAGCAATACGACCTTCTGGGGTTACCGCCGCGAAAACGGCCGCGTCGGCGTGCGCAATCACGTCATCATTCTGCCGCTGGACGACCTGTCGAATGCGGCCTGCGAAGCCGTCGCCAACAACATCAAGGGCACGCTGGCGATCCCGCATCCCTACGGCCGGCTGCAATTCGGTGCTGACCTTGAACTGCATTTCCGCACGCTGATCGGCACCGGCTGCAATCCGAACGTGGCGGCGGTGGTGGTCATCGGCATTGAAGACCAATGGACGCAGGACGTCGTCAAGGCGATCGCCAAAACCGGCAAGCCGGTGATCGGCTTCGGCATCGAACTGCATGGTGACCACGACACCATCATGCGCGCTTCGAAAGTGGCCAAGGAATACGTGCAGTGGGCTTCCGAACTGCAACGCGTCGAATGTCCGATCAGCGATCTGTGGGTCTCGACCAAGTGCGGCGAATCCGACACGACGTCCGGCTGCGGCGCCAACCCGACCGTCGGCAATGCCTTTGACAAGCTGGAGCCGCTCGGCGTCACCATGGTGTTCGGCGAAACCACCGAAATCACCGGTGGTGAACACATCGTTGCCGCACGCTGCGCGACGCCGCAGGTACGCGACCAGTTCATGGCGATGTTCAACCGCTATCAGGAAGTGGTCGAGCGCCACAAGACGAGCGATCTCTCCGATTCGCAGCCGACCAAGGGCAACATTGCCGGCGGCCTGACCACCATCGAAGAAAAAGCCCTGGGCAACATCCAGAAGATCGGCAAGAAGTGCAAGATCGTCGGCTGCCTCGACAAGGCCGAGATGCCGACCAAGCCGGGCCTGTGGTTCATGGATTCGTCGTCGGCTGCGGCTGAAATGGTCACGCTGTGCGCCGCCTCGGGCTATGTCGTGCATTTCTTCCCGACCGGTCAGGGCAACGTCATCGGCAATCCGATTATTCCCGTGATCAAGCTGTGCGCCAATCCGCGCACCGTGCGCACCATGTCCGAACACATCGATCACGATTGCTCGGGCCTGCTGCAACGCGAGAAAAACCTCGATCAGACCGGTGATGAACTGCTCGAAGTCATGCTGCGTACCTGCAACGGGCGCCTGACCGCGGCCGAGGCACTCGGCCACCGCGAGTTCGTGCTGACCCGTCTCTACGAAAGCGCCTGATGTGCTGCGGCGCCGGCGATGCCTGCTTGGCGCCGTGTTTAACCGATGCCCCGCCGCTATTGCAGATTCTGCAGTACGTGCGGGGCATGTTTTACCCGGCAGCGACATTCAGCCGCGCTGCGTTTTTTGAATCGAATGGCGTGCCGGCACCGTGCCGGTGTTGTCCATGAAAACCGGGCGGGCAGCGTCCGCCAAGGAGACTGTTGCATGAAAAATCCGTCAGTCATTCCGTTTGCCGCTGTTTTGCTGGCCGGTGCGATGCCGGTTGTCGCGCAGGACTATCCGGTCAAATCCATCCGCATGGTGGTGCCGTTTCCGGCCGGCGGCGGCAGCGACATCGTCGCCCGCGTGCTGGCGCAGCGGCTGACCGCAACGCTGGGGCAGACCATGGTCGCCGACAACCGCGCCGGCGCCAGCGGCAACATCGCCGCTGAAATCGTCGCCAAGGCGCCGGCCGACGGCTACACGCTGTTGTTTGCGAATTCGTCGCTGTCGATCAGCCCGGCTGCGTATACCAAACTGACTTTCGATCCGGTCAAGGATTTCGCGCCGATCTCGATGGTGTCTTCTTATCCGTTTGTGCTCGTTTCCCACCCGTCATTGCCGGTGAAGTCCGTGCGCGATCTGATTGCGCTGGCCAAATCCAAACCAGAGGTGTTGACTTATTCGACGGCGGGCGCCGGCACGATGTCGCATTTCGCGATGGAATTGATGCAACTGCTGACGTCGGCGAAATTGACGCATTTGCCGTACAAGGGTGCAGCACCGGCCGGCATTGCGGTGATGTCGGGCGAAGCGCATGTCTCGTTTCTCGTCATGCCTGTCGCGCAGGCGCAGATCCGTGTTAACCGTCTGCGTGGCCTCGGTGTCGCCGCGAAAACGCGTGCGGCAGTCATTCCCCAGGTGCCGACGATGGAAGAGGCCGGCGTCAAAGGTCACGTCGCGCTGCAGTGGAACGGATTTTTTGCGCCGGCGGCAACCCCCCGCGCGATCATCGACAAACTGCATCGCGAAACGGTTGCGGCGCTCGGCAACAACGAAGTCAAACAGCGCCTTTCCGACGAAGGTGCCGAGCCGGTCGGCAGCAGCCCTGCGGAATTCGCCGCATTTTTCCGCAGCGAAGCGGCCAAGTGGGGCGACGTCGCCAAACGCTCCGGCACCAAACTGGATTGATGCCGGCACTAACCGTCAGTGAATTGACCGAGCTGGTAGCGCGGGCGCTGAAGCAGGCCGGCGCATCTGCCGCCATGGCGACGACGACGGCGCGCGCGCTGGTTGCGGCGGAATGTGCCGGGCAGGGCGGGCATGGTTTATCACGCGTCGCGATGTATGCCGATCATCTGCGCAGCGGACGGGTGAATGGCACAGCAGAACCGCACATTGTGCGCGAGAAGACCGCCGCCTGTCTGATCGATGCGCAGGGCGGACTTGCTTATCCGGCGATGGAGATGGCGGTGCGCGAAGTTTCGCAACGCGCGCGCTCAAGCGGCGTGGCGGTCTGCGGCGTCACCAACAGCCACCACTGCGGCGCGATGGATCATCACCTCGCGCCGCTGGCAGAAGCCGGATTGGTGGCCATCGGCTTTACCAATTCACCTGCGGCGATCAATGCCTGGGGCGGTAAACATCCGTTGTTCGGCACCAATCCGATCGCCGCAGCGTTTCCGCGCAAAGCCCATGCGCCGCTTGTCATCGATCTGTCTTTGACCGAGGTGGCGCGCGGCAAGATCATGCTGGCGGCGAAAGAAAGCAAGCCGATTCCGCCGGGCTGGGCTTTCGACGCTGAAGGAAAGTCGACGACCGATGCCAAAGCTGCGCTGACCGGCAGCATGACGGCGATCGGCGGCGTCAAGGGTGTGATGCTCGCGCTGATGGTGGAACTTGTTTGCGTGGCATTGACCGGCGCCCGTTTCGGTTTCGAAAACGATTCATTTTTCGAACCGGGCAAGCCGGCGTCGATCGGTCACGCAATTCTGGCAATCGACCCGGACGCGCTGGGTGGTGCGGCGGTTTATTACGAACGCATTGAAACGCTGCTCGCCGCCATGCTGGCCGATGAAGGCGTGCGTCTGCCCGGTGAGCGGCGGCGAAAGCTTGTGGCAGGCGCGCATGCCGGCGGCATCGTGGTGGCTGACGGCATGCTGCAACAGTTAAATCAACTGGCGGGCGTCGATTCGCCGGCGAATTAGCCGAGCCTCGCGGCAACGTTCTTCGCGAATTCCTGCGTGCCGAGCGTGCCGCCGAGGTCGCGTGTACGGGTCTTCGTATCCTTGATGGCGGCATCGATTGCATCGTCGATTTTCTGCGCGGCCTGCGCGAAGACCGGTTTGTTGTGACGGCGCGCCAGCCATTCGAGCAGCATCGCCGCCGACAGAATCAGCGAGGTCGGATTGGCAATGTCGCGGCCGGCGATATCGGGCGCCGAACCGTGCTGGGCCTGCGCCACGCATAGGTCGTCACCGGCCATGACCGACCCGGCGAGTCCGAGGCTGCCGGAAATTTCCGAGGCTTCATCCGACAGGATGTCGCCGAACATGTTGGTGGTGACGATGACGTCGAACTTCGACGGATCGCGTACCAAAAGGGCCGCCATCGCATCGACGATTTTTTCGTCGCAGGTCACCCCGGGAAAATCTTTTGCCACCTTGCGGAATTCACGCAAAAACAGGCCGTCGGAAATGCGCAGTACATTGGCCTTGTGCACGGCGGTAACTTTTTTGCCGCGGGTCATCGCGCATTCGAAGGCGCGGCGCGCAATGCGCTCGCTGCATTTGGCGGTGACCCGCCGCACCGCCATCGCCATGTCTTCGGTCGGCATGAATTCGCCGATGCCCATGTGCATGTTGCGGTCGGCGTAAAAGCCTTCGGTGCATTCGCGGAAGATGATCAGATCGACCGGTTTGCCGGTCAGGCCGACGCCGAGGCGTGATTTCGCCGGCCGGATATTGGCGTAAAGATCGAGTTTGGTGCGCATCTCGCCCGACGGATTGAAGCCGCCCTTGTCGCGGTCCGGATAATCGAGGTGCGACACGGGGCCGAGCAGCACGCCGGCGGCGGCGCGTGCCGCATCCATCACGCGCGGCGGCAGCGTCGTGCCTTCCTTTTTCAGCGTGACGAAGCCGATTTCGTCGTGCTGCCATTCGAGGCCGAGCTTGAACAGCGCATTGGCGCGGTCGAGCACGGTCAGGGTCGCCTGCGAAATTTCGGGACCGATGCCGTCACCCGGCAAAACGAGGATTTTCATGGGGGCTCCGTTAGCGACAACTGCGGGGGCAGGCCGCAAAAAGGGCGCATGTTAGCACGCGTCGGATGCCATTCTGCGATGCACACAGACCGCTGGCGAACGCGGTAAACTTGCCGCCGGTTTCAGACGATTACGGATTGATCCATCATGGCATTGCAACCGTTTCATCTCGCATTTCCCGTCGACAGTCTTGAAAAGGCGCGCGCATTCTACGGTGGGCTGATGGGCTGCCCCGAAGGGCGTTCCTCGCCGGAATGGGTGGACTTTGATTTTTACGGTCACCAGATCGTTGCCCACCTCTGCCCGGGTGAAGCCGGGCATCGCAATACCAGCGCCGTCGATGGCGACAACGTGCCGGTGCGCCACTTCGGTGTGGTGCTGACCATGGCGCAATGGGATGCGCTGGCCGACAAGCTGAAAAAGGCCGGCACGAAGTTTGTCATCGAGCCGCATATCCGTTTCAAGGGCCAGGTTGGCGAGCAGGCGACGATGTTTTTTCTCGATCCTTGCGGCAATGCGCTTGAATTCAAGGCGTTCAAGGACATGGGCAGCCTGTTTGCCAAATAAGGTTCAGCCGGCGGTTGGCGCCGCCGGCGCCGACCCGTATCATGCATAACCGCTTCACCTACAGCCAAGGAGGAATCATGAAGACACTGCTGAAATTGCTGGCGCTCGCCGGCGGTCTGATGCTCGCGTCGATTGCACCGGCGCAGAACAAGATCAATATTTTCGTTGCCACGGGCCCGACGGCAGGCGTTTATTACCCTCTCGGCGGCGGCCTTGCCGATGTGCTGACCAAAAACATTCCCAATCTCAATGCCACTGCCGGCACCACCGACGGTTCGATGGCCAACCTGCTGCTGATGGGACAGGGCAAGGCCGACGTCGGTTTCACGATGGCCGATGCAGGCTGGGACGCCTACAAGGGTCAGGGCAAATTTGATGGCAAGCAGGTCAATGTGCGCGCGCTGATGGTTCTTTATCCGAACCGCATGCATGTGGTTACCGTCGACGGCACCGGCATTACCAAGATGTCCGACCTCAAAGGCAAACGCGTTTCGACCGGCGCGCCGAACAGCGCGACGCAGATCATGGCTTATCGCGTGCTAGAAGCCTACGGCATCGATCCGGAAAAAGACATCATTCGCGAGCGCCTTGATCCGGGCAAATCGGTTGATGCGATCAAGGACAAGAAACTCGACGCGTTCTTCTGGGTGGGCGGCGTGCCGACGCCGGCGGTCACCGATCTCGGTGCGACCCCAGGCCTCAAGCTGAAAATGATCGACCACTCGGATGCCGTCGATGCCATGGTGAAAAAATACGGTCCGCTCTATGTCAAGGATGCGATTCCGGCCCGTGCCTACCCCGGTCAGGACAGCGTCAATCAGATTGCCACCGTGTGGAACGTGCTGGTGGCCGACGAGAAAATGAGCAACCAGCTTGCTTACGACATTGTGAAAACGGTGTTTGAGCGCAAGGATGACCTCGTCCGCGTGCACGCCGAGGCGCGCAACTTCGATTACAAATATCAGACGCCGGGCGCGGCGGTGGTGCCCTACCATCCCGGCGCGCTCAAATACTTCGCCGAAAAAGGCGTGAAGATCAACTAGGCGTACGGCTGGGGATCGAGTTGGGGTTTTTGAAAGAACGCGATGTCTGAGCACGGAGCCCGGCCGGAGACGGCGGACGGCTTCGTGCCGGTCGTCAGCGAAGAGGCGCTGAGAAAAGCCGAGCAGTACATCGAAGAGGAAGAAGGCGCGATCAACAGGCTGCCGGGCTTCCTCGGCACCTTCACGACGGTGCTCGCCGTCATCATGTCGCTGTTTCATCTCTATGCCGCCTACGGCATCATGCCGACGCATGTGCTGCGCGGCATCCACGTCGCCTTCGTGCTGTTCCTCTGTTTCCTGTTGTTTCCGGTGGCGAAAAAATACCGCCACCGCGTATGCTGGTGGGACTGGCTGGCGGCGGTTGTATCACTGGTGATCGTCGGCAACATGCTGTTCGGCGGCGACGCCTTCCTCGAGCGCGCGATCAGCCCTTCGACGGTCGATCAAATCCTCGGCATCGCGCTGATCGCCATGGTGCTCGAAGCGGCGCGCCGCACCTCGGGCTGGATCATGCCGGCGATTTGCCTCGGCTTTCTGGTCTACGCCTTTGTCGGCCACATGCTGCCGCCGCCGTGGACGCACTACGGCATGGACCTCGGTCGCGTCGTCGGCCATATGTACATGACGCTCGAAGGTATCTTCGGCGTGGCGATCGATGTCTCGTCGTCGCTGATCATCCTCTTCACGATTTACGGCGCGTTCCTCGAGTTCTCGGGCGCCGGAAAGTTTTTCATCGACTTCTCATTTGCCGCGATGGGCGGCAAACCGAGCGGTGCCGGCCGCACCATCGTGCTCGCGTCGTTCCTGCTCGGCGGCCCGTCGGGCAGCGGTGTAGCCACCACCGTGACGCTGGGGAGCGTGGCCTATCCGATGCTGGTGAAGGCGGGATACGGCAAGGACGCGGCCGGCGGACTGCTTGCGGCAGGCGGCCTCGGTGCCATCATCTCGCCGCCGGTGCTCGGTGCCGCAGCCTTTCTTATTGCGCAGTTCCTGAATATTTCGTACCTCGACGTCATTCTGATGGCGACGATCCCGACGCTGCTCTATTACTTCGCGCTGTTCCTGATGGTTGAAATCGATGCGCGCAAGTTCGGCATGCCGGCGGTGACCATTGAAAAACACGCGACGATGGGCGTGCTGGCGAAGCAGTTCTGGTTTCATTTCATTTCGCTGGTCGCCATCGTGTTTTTCATGGTGGTCGGCTTCTCGCCGGCGGTGTCGGTGTTCTGGGCGACGGTGGTTTCGCTGGCCTGCAGTTTCCTGCACGTCGAGTGCGCGCTGCTGCCCTACGACTTTTTCCGTGGCCGCGGTTCGCGCGTTCAATTGTTCGCCAACTCCGGGCTCGTCAAGGCGCTGCGCGCGGGGTCTGTCGGCATGCTGAGCGTCGGTGCGACCTGCGCCTCGGCCGGCCTCATCGTCGGCGTGGTGACCCTCACCGGCCTCGGCCTGAAGTTCAGTTCGATCGTGCTGCAATATGCCGATTCCGGCACGCAGGTGATCATGGGCGCGCTGGGCGCGTTCGGCGTCGAACAGACTGCCAGCCTGCTGCACGACGTCAAACTGCTGCTGACGGCGGTGATGACCTCGTTGATCGTCTGGATCGTCGGCCTCGCCGTGCCGGTCACCGCGAGCTACATCATCTGCGCCGTGATTGCGGCGCCGGCGCTGATCCAGCTCGGGGTTGCCGATTTTGCGGCGCACATGTTCATTTTCTATTACGCCGTGTTGTCGGAAGTGTCGCCGCCGACGGCATTGTCTCCGTTCGCTGCTGCGGCCATCACCGGCGGTGATCCCTACAAGACGACGCTGCAAAGCTGGAAGTACACGCTGCCGGCGTTTCTGGTGCCGTTCATGTTCGTGCTCGATCCCGCCGGCGTGGCGCTGCTGCTGATGGGTTCATTCAAGAAACTCGCCAGTGCGCCCTGGGACCAGGTGGCCATCGTCAGCGTAACGGCCATGGTGGGCATCGCGGCGCTGGCTGCAGGCGTGCAGGGCTGGTTGTTCAAGCGCACCAATGCCGTCGAGCGCTGGCTGCTGATTGCGGCGGGGCTTGCACTGGTTTATCCGAAACCGATGTTCGACTACATCGGCATTGCGCTGATTGTCATCGCCATCATCCTGCAGAAACTGCGCGGAGACCCGCCGCATGCTGCGGCAGGCGCCTGAGGCGCGCCGCGACGCCGGCGCATTGCCCTACGGACAGGCGTATCACGCGCGCCTGGCAACACCGTTTGCCGTGCTGGGCATTCGTACCAGCGGCAACCGGCTCAGCGAAATCGTTTATCTGCCGCGGGGCGCTGCTACGCTAGTCCCGCAAAACGGGCTTGCCGAAAAAGCCTGCCGGCAGATCGAACGTTATCTCGACGATCCGCATTACCGCTTTGATCTGCCGTTTGCGTTCGATGGCACCGCATTTCGCCAGCGCGTTTGGCAGGCGATCTGCGCTATTCCTGCCGGACGCACGCAGACCTATGGCGACGTCGCACGGCAATTGAAGAGCGCACCGCGCGCCGTCGGCGGTGCCTGCGGTGCCAACCGAATTCCGCTGGTGATTCCCTGTCATCGCGTGGTGGCGAGCGGCAGTATCGGCGGCTTCATGCATGCAAGCGAAGGCGACCCGATTGCGATCAAGCAGTGGCTGCTCAAACACGAGCGCGCAGGAGCACATGGCGGATAACACGCTGCTCGACGAATTCTGCGATGCGTTGTGGCTCGAAGACGGCCTTTCGCGGAACACGCTCGACAGCTATCGGCGCGACCTGAAGCAATTTCAGGCATGGCTGGAAAAAATGCACGGCCGCGACCTGCTGACTGCCACGCACGGCGATTTGCTCGGTTATCTCGGATTCAAGGTGGCGGGCAAGGCCAAAGCCACCAGCACCAGCCGCCTGCTGTCGAGCCTGAAGCGGTTTTATCAGCACGCGCTGCGGCAGAACAAAATCGCTGCCGACCCCAGCCTGAACATCGACGCGCCCAAACTGCCGCGCGGCTTGCCGAAGACCCTGACAGAAGAGGATGTCGAAAAACTGCTGGCGTCACCCGATGTCGAAGACCCGCTCGGCTTGCGCGACCGCACCATGCTCGAGGTGCTCTACGCCAGCGGCTTGCGTGTTTCCGAACTGGTGACGCTGAAAGCGGCGCAGGTGAGCCAGGACATGGGCGTGGTGCGCATCATGGGCAAGGGCTCGAAGGAGCGCCTGGTGCCGCTCGGTGAAGAGGCGCTGAGCTGGGTCAAACGCTATCTGAAAGAGGCGCGGCCGCAGATCCTCGGCCGGCGCAGTTCGGATGCGCTGTCCGTGCCGGCCCGCGCCGCAGGCATGACGCGCCAGTCGTTCTGGCATTTGCTCAAGCGCCACGCGTTGCACGCCGGGCTGCGCAAGGCGATTTCACCGCACACGCTGCGGCATGCGTTCGCCACGCATCTGCTCAATCACGGTGCGGATCTGCGCGTGGTGCAGATGTTGCTCGGCCACTCGGACATCTCAACCACGCAGATATACACGCACGTCGCGCGCGAGCGGCTCAAGCAGTTGCACGCCAAACATCACCCGCGCGGGTGACGGCAGGGCATTCCTATTCGCGCTTGCCGCGCTCGATGGTGATGCCGAGCTTTTTCACGTTGCGCAGCGCGCCGAGCTTGGCGATCGACAGGCGCACCCAGGGCGCCCTGAATTCGCCGAGTATGATCCCGGCGATGGTTTCGGCGGCCTTCTCCAGCAGCAGAAACTGTTCGTCACTGAAGAGCTGTTCGATGCGCGCGACGATCTTGCTGTAATCGATGGTGTCGTCGATTTTGCCGCTTTTTGCCGCGTGCGCGCCGGGCAACCCGACCTCGATGTCGAGCTGGATCGTCTGCGGAACCTTCTTTTCCCACTCGTAAATGCCGATCCGCGTTTCGATCTTCAGTTCTGAAATGAATATGCTGTCCATCGCCTGGCTGCAGTATGAATAAATGGCCTGCTACAATTGCGGCTTATTCTAAGTGAATTCATGCGATGGCAATAGGCGAGATGCTGGCAGCGGTTCTGGTGGCTTATCTGATCGGTTCGGTGTCGTTTGCGGTGGTCGTCAGCCGCGCGATGAAACTGCCCGATCCGCGCACTTATGGTTCGAACAATCCCGGCGCTACCAATGTGCTGCGTACCGGACGCAAGGCCGCCGCGGCGCTGACGCTGCTTGGTGATTGCGCCAAAGGCTGGCTTGCCGTATTCGTGGCGGCGCGTTTTTTTGCCGGTGAATCGTCGTCCGACGAGGTCATCGCGCTGGCGGCGGTGGCGGTGACCATCGGACACATGTATCCGGTTTTTCACCGGTTTCAGGGCGGTAAAGGCGTGGCCACCGCGCTGGGTGTGCTGCTCGGCATCAATCTCTGGATCGGCCTCGGGGCCGCTTTGACGTGGGCGATGATCGCGTTCTTTCTGCGCATCTCATCGCTGTCGGCGCTGGTGGCGGCGGTGTCTGCGCCGGTGTTTTGCTTTCTGCTCTATGGCTTGCATCCGTTTACGCTGGCGTGCGCGGTCATCGCGGCGCTGCTGATCTGGCGGCATAAATCGAACATCAGAAACCTGCTCGCCGGAACGGAACCGCGCATCGGCGCCAAGCGCGCCTGAGTCTTTTGCGGTCTTGATATGAAAGTCATCGTTCTCGGCGCCGGCGTGGTCGGTATTGCCAGCGCGTGGTATCTCCGCCAGTCGGGCCATGAGGTCACCGTCGTCGACCGGCAGTTTGCGCCGGGACTGGAAACGAGCTTTGCCAACGGCGGGCAGATTTCCGTCAGCCATGCCGAGCCCTGGGCAAATCCGCATGCCATCGCGCAGATCCTGCGCTGGCTGGGCCGCGAAGATGCCCCATTGCTGTTCAGGCTGCGCGCCGACACGGCGCAGTGGCGCTGGGGCGCGCGTTTTCTGATCGAATGCCTGCCGTGGCGCACGCGCTACAACATCGCGGCGATCGTCAGGCTTGCCTTGTTCAGCCGTGCGGCACTCAAAGCGCTGCGCGCTGCAACGGGCATTGCCTATGATCACGCCGAGCGCGGCATCCTGCATTTTTATACCGATGCTGAACAGTTCGAGCAGGCACAGTCAGCCGTGAGTGTGATGGCCGAGTTTGGTTGCGAACGCCTGATCAAAACGCCGCAGGAACTGGTCGCGATCGAACCGGCGCTGGGCCACGCCCTGCCGCGCATTGTCGGCGGCGATCATGCGGTCGAGGATGAATCGGGTGACGCCTGCGCATTCACCCAGCGACTTGCTGCGAGGTGTGCCGATGCCGGCGTGAAGTTCCGCACCAATGCGACTGCGCGTTTTCTGGAAACGGCCGGCGGCAGCGTCAGCGGCGTGCAAATCGCGGATGTGTCGGGCGGGGCAACGACGCTGACCGCCGATGCCTATGTGGTTGCCCTTGGCAGCCACAGCCCGAAGCTGCTGAGGCCACTGGGATTGCGCCCGCTGATTTATCCGGTCAAAGGGTATTCATTGACGATACCGGTGGCGGATTCCGATGCCGCACCGCGCGTCAGCCTGACCGACGACGAACACAAACTCGTTTTTTCGCGGCTCGGCCAGCGCCTGCGCGTAGCCGGCACGGCGGAACTCAACGGCTACAACAACAGCGTCAATCCGTTGCGCTGCGACGCCATTCTCAGGCGGGTCGAAGACCTGTTTCCGGCGGCCGGCGATTTTCGCAGCGCCACCCGCTGGTGCGGCCTGCGACCGGCAACACCGTCGAACCTGCCCTGCGTTGGCGCCACGCGTTATCGCAATCTGTTTTTGAATACCGGTCACGGCACGCTGGGCTGGACGCTGGCCTGCGGTTCCGGCCATTTGCTCGCCGACCTGGTATCGGGCCACGCCCCCGAAGTTGATCCGGCGCCCTATGCGCCTACGCGTTGACCGGTTCGAGTGAGCCGAGGGGCCAGCGCGGTTTGACCGAAAAGCCGTGCGCGGATGAATCCTCCGCGCCCGCTGAATTTTTCAGGCGCAATGCCGCGGCGAAGGCAATCATCGCGCCGTTGTCGGTGCAGAATTCCGGTGCCGGATAAAAGACCTCGAACCCTTCGCGCGATGCCGCCGCATTAAGCTTTTCCCGCAACAGAATGTTTGCGCCCACTCCGCCTGCAACGACCAGCCGGCTTAAGCCGCTGCGTTGGATTGCCGCCGTGGACTTGGCAACCAGAACATCGACGATGGCGGCCTGAAATTCGGCCGCAACGTCGGCTTTTGCCGCCTCGTCGAGGCCGCGGTCCCTGACCTGCAACATGACCGCGGTCTTCAGTCCGCTGAAGCTGAAATCGAGGTCGTCACTGTGCAGCATTGGTCGCGGCAGCTTGACGCGGCCGGCCTTCCCGCGTGTGGCGAGGCGCGCAATTTGCGGCCCGCCCGGATAGCCGATTTCCAGCAACTGCGCAGTTTTGTCGAAGGCTTCGCCGGCGGCATCGTCGAGCGTTTCGCCCAGAAGTTCGTAGCGGCCGACGCCGGAGACGCGCATCAGCTGCGTGTGTCCGCCCGAGACCAGCAGGGCGACAAACGGAAATTCCGGCGCCGGTTTTTCCATCAGGGGGGCGAGCAAATGGCCTTCAAGGTGGTGGATGCCGATGGCCGGCACATCGAGTGACCAGGCCAGTCCCCGGGCAACGGCGGCACCCACCAGCAGGGCGCCAGCG
>CAZVDN010000009.1:0-28164 GCA_964625665.1 uncultured Streptomyces sp.
TTGGCGTAAAGATAAGGCCAGGAACTCGGCGGTGACTGGCTGATCGCAAACTTGTAGAAGGTTTCGCGGTCTGCCCAGTGCGGAATATTGTCGTTGATGATGTAAATTGACGCGCCGAACCATGCCGCAAGCAACGCGCCGCACGCCGCAAGCAGCGAAAACTTCCGCGCGCGCAGCAACGCCGGTATACCCGTGAAACAGGCCCCGAGGGCCAACGCTGCGAACACCAGCGGAAAAGTCAGATAGCGGGTCGCAATCTGCAGTTCGCCCGCGTAGGTCGGCGCCGGCAGAATATTGCAGACCGGTACCAGCGCGCCGGCAAACGCGACAAACAGCAGGGCCGCAGCGCGCCGCACCGGCGTCGCCCGCATAGCCAGCGCAGCCATGAACGCGCCGCCGGCCAACGTGGCGATCGATGAACTGATTCGGATCGGATCATCAATCGGAATGCCGAGCACGCGGTTGGGCGCAACGTTCGTCGTCGGCCACAGCGCATCAGTGATGTATTCGGTCATGCTCGCCATGGAGATTACGATCCGCTGATCCAATCCGCCAATATCGGCCGCCCGGTTGAACACACGCGTCATGCCCATGCCCGGGCCCTGCACCGCGAACCGAAGCGCAAGGTAAGCGCCAAATGCCATGATCAGTGCAATATAAACCCGCTTGTGGGCGTTAAGGGTCGCCACCAGCACGCGCCACGCCCCGCGACTGCTCTGTTCGGGCGCAACCGCCAGATGAAACAACGGCAATGCCGCGAGAAACCCGACCGCCGTTTCCTTGCTCAGCAATGCCAGGAGAAACAGCAATGACACCACCCAAGGACGCGCCCCCGCAGCGGGATGCGAAACGCGATCGGCCAGAAGTGCCGCCAAAAGCAACGAGGTCATCAGCAGATCAAAACGCGCAGCCACCCACAAAGCCGACTCGCTGAGCGCCGGGTGCAAACCATAGACCAGCGCCGCCAACCCTGCAGCCGCGAACGCCACACCGCCATCCGCGGAATGCCGCAGCACGACCAACGCAAGCAGAAACACCAGCGCGGCGTTGATGCCGTGCAAAACAAAACTGAACAAATGAAACGGCGCGGCAGCCCCCTGACCGGCCCATTGCTGAAGCGCGAAACTCAGCAACGTCAGTGGACGAAATACCGCATCACCGGTGGGTGGATTGAACAACGCCTCGCGCCACAGCGCAGGGTCCTGATAAACCGCATTGCCGATGTAGCTCAGATCATCCCAAACCAGTTCGCCATGGCGGGCCGGCCCGTAGACCAGCACTACTACAGCGAAGATCAGGAACGCCACCGCAGTGACGACCGGCGCAGAATCAGCGCGGCGCATTATCGGGGGAAAGGCACAGTGGACAGGGTGGCCGGGACTTTATGCCGGCGTGTTTACGCGTCTTCAAACTGGTTGCTGATACGCATCGCCTCGTCCACCGTGGTCTTGCCGTCAACCACCAGCTGCACCGCATGCGCGCGCAACGTGTTGCCGCCCATTTCGCGCGTGGCAACCTCGATGAATTTCGCCGGGTCGTCCTGGTTGGCAGCTTCGACCACCGCCTTGGTCATTTCCAGCATTTCGTACACGCCGGTACGGCCGAGATAACCGGTGCCGTTGCAATGCGAACAGCCCTTGCCCTTGACGTATTGATGGCTGTCGACTTTTTCAGCGCCGATTTCGAGCGACATCCACTCGTGCTCGCCGGGCAGCAATTTATAGGGTTCGGTGCAGCTCTCGCAAATCAGACGCACCAGCCGCTGCGCCAGCACCATCTGCAGCGACAGCGCCACCATGTAGCGCGGCGCGCCCATGTCGAGCAAACGGATCGGTGTAGTCACCGCATCGTTGGTGTGCAGCGTCGAGAGCACCATGTGCCCGGTCATCGCCGCGCGCAGGCCGGTTTCGACCGTTTCCTGATCGCGCATTTCGCCGACCAGAATCACATCCGGATCCTGACGCAACGCCGAGCGCAGCACGCGCGCAAACGTCAGATCGATCTTGTCGTGCACCTGCACCTGATTAATGCCGGGCAGGCGGTATTCGACCGGGTCTTCGACGGTGATGATCTTGCGCTCAGGCGTATTAAGCTTTGCCAGCGACGCATACAACGTGGTGGTTTTGCCGCTGCCGGTCGGGCCGGTCACCAGCATCATGCCGCTGGGCCGCTGCAACACCGCCTGCACGCGCTCGAGAATCTGCGGCGGCATGCCGATGCGGTCCAGCGTCAGAATGCCGCTGCCCTGGTTCAGCAAACGCATCACCACCGACTCGCCATACTGCGTCGGCATTGTCGAAATACGCACGTCCACCATTGACGTACGGATCTTGACGTTGAATCGGCCATCCTGCGGCAGGCGCTTCTCCGAAATATCGAGGCCCGACATCAGCTTCAGTCGCAACACCAGCGCCGAAGCGATTTTGGTGTCGGCTTCTGTCTGCAAATGCAGCACACCGTCGATCCGGAAGCGGATGACCAGTTTCTTTTCCTGCGGCTCGATGTGAATGTCCGAAGCACGCACCTGGGTCGCGTCTTCGAACACCGATTGCAGCAGCTTGACGACCGGCGCCTCTTCGAGGCCAGGTGTGACGGCCAGCGCACCGAAATCAACCGCATCGTCGCCGAGTTCCGCCTGCAGTTCCTGCGCAAGGCCAGTGATCTCGCTGGTGCGGCGGTAGACGCGATCGACCACGCCGAGCAACTGCGTTTCGGTGACCACCGCGATTTCGATCTCGCGTTTGACGATGCGCGCGATCTCGTCATAGGCCGCCAGATCGGTCGGATCGGCCATGCCGATCTTCAGAGCCTTCGGATTGTCTTCCAGCACAATGGCGCGGAAACGGCGCGCCTGGGTCTCCGGCAGCTTCTGCACCACCTCGGGGTTGACGTTGTAATACTTGAGATTGATGTAGGGCACGCGCAGCTGTTTTGCCAGCGCTTCCGAGATCTCTTCCTCCGTCACATAGCCCTGCTCGATGAACACGCGGCCGAGCTTGCGGCCGCTGCGTTTTTGCTCATCGAGCGCGAGTTTGAGCTGTTCGGGCGTCAGCAGGTTCTGCTGAACGAGGATTTCGCCGAGGCGAACTTTTTCGGGGCGGGCCATGCGCGGATTATCCCAACTGAAGTATTACCGGATCAACCGGACTGCGACCGGGCGCAGTTAACGGGTATGCTGGCAGCAAGTTAGCGTGTTTTCCAGCGGGTGACAAGGCGCGTCAACACGCATACTCATCTGCTATCGACACGATACACTGCAGCCTTGAATCGGGCGCCTTGCGCTGCGATGCATTGAATCTGTCCCACCCGCCAGCCACTCATGTTCAAAATCGTCCTCTACCAGCCGGAAATTCCGCCCAACACCGGCAACATCATGCGCCTGTGCGCCAATACCGGATGCGAGCTCCATCTGATCCGGCCCCTTGGATTTTCAATCTCCGACCGCCAACTCGAACGCGCCGGCATGGATTACCGTGAGCGCGCCATCCACACCCTGCACGACGACTGGCACACCTGTCTCGCCGCGCTTGGCAACGGGCGCCGTTACGCCATCACCACGCGCGGCACAACGCCTTATCATCAGGCCCGCTTTGCCGCCGGTGACATCCTGATCTTCGGCCCCGAAACCCGCGGCCTGCCGGACACGCTGCTCGAGAGCTTCAGCGAGGAAACCCGCCTGCGCATCCCGATGGTCGCCGAAAGCCGCAGCCTCAACCTCGCCAACGCAGTTGCCGTCGTTGCCTATGAAGCCTGGAGACAATGCGGGTTCACAACACCCGCTCCATCTGATTAACGCCCCGCCGCCCCCGGCAGTTCTATCGAAACCGGCCCACCGCCGCCGCAACCCAGCTGCGCGCCACCGGCAATCCCGCCGCCGCCGCCGGCTTTGCTGCCGGCCACGCAATCAGACCACAGCTCCGGATAACTCTTGACGCCCAGCGTCTGCAACGCCTGGCCCTGGGGCGGAGTCGGGAACAACGACGAGCCGCTGCTGCCGCCCCCGCCAGCAGGCGGCAGAATCGTCAGCGTTCCATTCACATAGCTGATCGAGTAATTCGTCGACGTCTGACCCGACGGAATAATGACGTAGGGGCCAATCGGCGACCCAATCGCTGCTGGCGTGGTGAAATTGATCGTCCCGGTCAAAACGACCGGTGAATCTGCGCCCGCAAAGCCCGCATAGCTCGCAGAAAATGCCGGGTTAGCAACGCCGAAACTGCGTGAGGCATTGTTCGCCGAAATCGTCAGGGCAGCCGGTGTGATGTCCGCAGCAGTCAGCGCAGTCGCATTCACCGAATAATTTCCCGCATCCGCGCCGGAAAGCCCAAGACCAGTCCCGGTAACCACTTTGCCCAATGCCGCATTTGGATCAGAGAACGTCGCCGTCCCGCCCGAATAGGCAACAACATCACCCACAACAGCCCCGGTCAAACTGCGGCCCGTAATCGTAGCGGCATTGGTTGCATCATAAATCTTGTTGCCGGCGGTAATGGCGCCCGTCAACACCAGTTGATTGATCGTGTAGTTCGGCGTCCCCGTCGTGAACCCACCAAAGCTGTAATTGCCCGCATCCGCTCCCGTTATCGCGCTGGCCGTCTGCGTATACGTCCCGACGATCGGCTTGCCGCTCGTGCTCAACGTCGACGTGTTCACACTCGCCGTGCTCGTCACCACGTCCGTACCATTAATGTTCGTAAAGCTCACCGCCCCAGGCGTCAACGCCGACGCATACGTCGAACTGCCCGCCGCGATCGCCGCACCACTCAACGCCAGTTTGTTGACGGTCAGCGTTCCGCTCGCATACCCCAGCGAATACCCCAGGTTCGAGGCCGCTGCACTGGGCGTGATGTTATGCAGCGTCCCGGCGGTAAGATTTCCGGAAGTCGAAACGGTGCCGTCGACCGAATAGCTGGGGCCGCTGCTGACGGCGGTCAATGCGGTGTCACCGTCGATCAGGCCCGATGCACTGAACGTAAATACGGGATTCGCAGCGGCGTAAGTCTTCGTCTGGTTATCGGCAGTCAACGTAAGCGTGGGCTGCACGCGGAAGTAGATCCGGTTGCCCGAACCCAGCGGATCGCTGCCGTCATCGACGTTGTAGCGTTTAGCCGCTTCGACAAGTCCACCGCGCGCGGTCCCAGTCGGATTGCCGGTGTAAATGCGCCAAGCGCCGCCTGCACCGGTTGTGATCGCCGCAGCGCCGGCATTGTTGATGAAATTGCCGCCAGTGCCCGTCGCATTTGGCGTCGCGGCCGCATCCGCGATCAGGGTCACCGCGTTTGCACTGGTGCTCGTCACAACCACGCTGCCATTCAGGGTGAGATCACCCGACTGCGACTTGGCCGTCAAGGTGCCTACCGCGGATCCGCCGAGCGCGAGTGAAGTCGAATTGACAACACTGGCATCCCCTCCGGCATTCAGGGAGAGGTTGCCACTGAAACTGTTGCTGGTGCTGAGCGCGGAAATATCGCTGCCGCCGCCGGTGCTGGTCAGGGTCGTCGGCCCGCTCGAGGTCACCGTCCCGCTGTATGTTTGTGCGCCCACAGTGCGGACGAGCCCGCCGTTGATATTGAGCGTATTCGAACCGCCCTGGCTCAGCGACGTCAGCGCCGTCGTCGCGCCGACCGAATTGCCGAAGGTCACGCCGCCGGCACCAGCGATGGTCAAAGCACTCGCCCCGTTGACAGTCCCGGATAGCGTCAGCGCATCAGCACCGGTTGCAGCGCCGATGGTTGAATCCGTTGCCAAAGTAACCGCACCGCCCAGTGACGCGGTTCCGGTTGCCGTCAGTGCGCCGTTGCTGCCGACGCCCGCGCCGTTGAGCGCGACTGATTCGTTTCCGATCGCAACAGCGTTGATGTTGAGCGTTGCGCCATTGGCGACAGTGGTCGTTCCGGCCGTGGAGCCCAACGCCGTGGGGTTCGACACAGTCAGGGTACCCGCACTGACTGTTGTCTGTCCGGTATAACTGTTTGCCCCTGACAGCGTCGTGTTACCGCCGCCCGACTGAATCAGCGCACCGCTACCGCTGATCACATTGGAAACCGCCACTGCATCCGAACGATTGATCGTCAGCGTTGCGTTATCTACCACATTGCCCGTACCGAGGGTTCCGGCGGTACCGCCATTGCCAATCTGCAGGGTGCCTGCGCTGATGGTCGTAATGCCGGAATAGGTATTTGCACCGGTCAGCGTGGTCGTGCCGCCTCCGGCCTGCGTCAGAGACCCTGTCCCGCTGATGACATTCGCTACCGTCAGCGCATCAGAACGGTTAATAACCAGTGACGCGTTGTTAACGATGTTGCCAGCACCCAGGGTGCCGGCAGTGCCACCGTTACCCACCTGTAACGTTCCCGCGCTGTTGGTCGTAATGCCGTCATAGGTATTGGCCGCTGCCAGCGTTACGGTGCCCGCGCCCAGCTTGGTCAGTCCAAAGCTGCCTGCGCCATCATTGACCACGACATCGATCGTGAGTCCCGCACCGCTCGAACTCAACGTCGAATCACCGAACAACGTAATGCCACCCGTCGATACCGCGCCTAAACCGGCAGAGTTGGCAAGCGTTCCACCATTGATCGTGACGGCGTTGGCGACGGTCGCACCATTAATGACGTCGAGCGTGGTGGCGCCAGAAACCACGATGGTTCCCGAACCGGCCACACCGGTTCCGCTGACTGCCAGAGTGCCCTCGTTGACCGCCGTCGTTCCCGAATGAGCATTGACCCCGGTCAGCGTCAGCGAACCGCTGCCCATCTTGGTCAATGCACCGGTCGTCGACGCGCTCGCGCCGGCCAGCGTCAAGTTGGTTGCGCCGGCACTGATATCGACCGCACTTGCGGTAGCGTTAGTCAACGTGAAATTTCTGTCGATCGTGGTCGTGGTCCCGGTGTAACGCAGCGTGCCGCCGCCGATGACCAGGTTCGCCGCCGCATTCGACGACGCACCGATGTTGCTCGCGGTGCCTCCGTTGGCAAGCGACGACACGCTTAAGGTGCCATTGTTGATCGTTGTCGCACCGGTGTAGGTGTTTGCGTTGGACAACGTAAATGTGCCGGTGCCCTGTTTGGTCAAACCGACCGTGCCCGCACCATCCTGAATCAGGCCGCTGAAGGTCGTGCTGGCGGTGCTGCCGGTCGTCAGCGTGATCGCACCGGCCGCACTGCTGGTAACGGTGCCGGCGCCGGACAACGACTTGATCGTGTCGCTGAAACCTCCAAGGTCGAAAGTGCCGGCACCCGCCACGGTCACATCGCTGCCGGCGCCAACTGCATTCGCCGTGCCGAGCTGCAACGTGCCTGCGGTGATAGTGGTGGCGCTCGTATAGGTATTCGCGCCGGACAACTGCAGCGCCGAGGTCGCGCTGTTTTCGGTTACACCGGTGACGTTGGCACCAATCGCCGCGCTCACCGCGTTGGTCGCCGCGCCGCTGCCAGCATTCGTGAGCATGCCGGTGTGATTAACCGCCGCGCCCGACAGCGTGATCGCGCCGGCGCCGGTCGCATTCAATGTGAGATTGCCCGTACCCGTGACGCCGCCGCTCAAGGTCAGCGAATTCGCCACCGACGTCAGTGTCAGGTTGTGATTGTTCAACGTGACCGCACCGCTGAATGTGCTGTTCGCGGTATCGGTAATCGTCGCGGCGCCGGTGTTGCCCGCGGCGACCGAAATCGCATTGGCGAAGGTCAGCGCCGAACCGCCATTCAAAGTTGCATCAGCGGCGCCAGCGCTATCGCCGATGGTGATAGCGCCACTGCCGAAGGCAGTCGCGTTAGTCGTGCCGGAAAGCGTGCCAGACCTGATCGTGGTGCCGCCCGAATAGCTATTGTTGCCGGTGAATGTCAGCGTGCCGCTGCCGGCCTTCGCCAGCGCGAGCGTGCCGCCGCCGTCCTGCAGGGTGCCGGTAAATGCGGTTGACGAATTGTCGCCGCCGGCGGTCAGCGTGGCCGACCCGGCGCTGTTGGTAACGATTCCGCTCCCTGCCAGCGAACCGACGATGTCGCTGAAGCCGGCAAGGTTCAAGGTGCCGCTGCCGCCGACCGTCACAGCACTGCGTGCTCCGATTGCATTGCTCGCGCCGAGCGCAAGCGTGCCACCGTTGATATTGGTCGCGCCGAGGTAGCTGTCGGCAAAACCGAGTGTCAGCGTGCCGCTGCCGGTTTTCGTCAGACTGCCCGGGCCGCTGATGAGGCCGTTGGCGACGATGTTGCCGGTGTTGGTATCGAAGGTGAGCGTATTGCCGTTGTTGCCGATGGCGCCCGTCAGGGTCAACGTGCCGGTGGTCGACTGAATCGTGCCGCCGCCAGCGCCATTGATGTAAAACTGGCGGTTGGTCGAAACAGCACCGCCGGTGTACGACAACGTTGCGCCGGTTGCACTGCCAAGCAGGATCGGCGTTGCCAGTGCGGTCGCGCCAAGTGAACTGCTGGCACCGGCCGCGGCCAGCGTGCCGATGCTCAGTGTGCCGTTGTTGATCGTCGTTTGACCGGAGTAGGTATTGGCGGCGTTGCCCAACGTCAACGTGCCGCTGCCGTTCTTGACGAGGCCGCCGGTACCGCTGATAACGCCATTGGCCGAAATCGAACCTGTAGCCGTGTTGAACGTCGCAGTGACACTGTTATTGTTAAGAGTGCCGGAAAGCGTCAATGCGCCTGCGGCTGCGCCTAGTGTCGCCGCTGTTCCTTGCGTGATGTTGCCGGCGAAGGTGCTCGTTCCGGAAATGTTGTCGATCGCGCCGGCACGACTGTTCGCAGCATCCCCTGTACCGTTAACGGTGACCGCTTCCGTCGTCGAATAAGTGACGCCGGAGAAACCCAGCGTAGCGCCGTTATTGACCGTGGTGCCCCCCGCAACCGTGCCCAGCGCGCCATTGGATGCAGCAATCAGCGTGCCGGCATTGATCGTGGTCAAACCGGTGTAGGTATTCGTGTTCGAGAACGTCAGCGTGCCCGCACCGTTTTTGGTCAAAGCAAATGCGCCGCCAACGATACCGGCGATGCTGATGTCGTTGCCATTGGTATCGAACACGCCTGCAGCGGTCATCGTGACGCCGCGCGTGGCCGGCGAAGCAATCGTGCCGCCGGCTTGTAGCGTGCCGCCGCCGAATGTCAGCGTATTGGTAGCACTGCCGTCGCCAAGCGCGGCGCTTGAATTTGCATTCAGCGTGCCGGTGGTGATGGTCGTCGCGCCGGTATACAAATTTGTCGCGGAAAGCTTCAGTTGTCCGGCGGTGGTTTTGGTCAGGCCACCGGTTCCGCTGATCACCGCGGAAACCGTCAGGTCATCGGTGGCGAGTCCGTTGGCGACGCTGAACGTGCGCGTTGCGCCGCCGATGGCAAGTTTGCCGGCAATGGCTGCACCGAGCGCGCCGTCGCCGTTCGCGGTCAGCGTCACATTGCCGGCGAGCGTCAGCGTGCCGGCACCCGTTGTCGCATTGGCTCCGGACACCGAACCGCTATCCATGGCCAATGTCGTGATCGAATTATTGAATCCGTTCAGATCAAATGTCCCGGGCGCTCGAACGGTCAATGCCTGAGACGCAAATGCCGCATTGATACCGGATCGCAACGTTCCCTGATTGACGAAAAGTCCACCAGTGAATGTCGTGGCGCGATTTTCAGTCAATATTCCCGCGCCGCTCTTGGTCAAACCGCGGGAAGATGTTGCTGCAAGAATGGCAACATTGCTGCCCAGGGTCAGATCGGCCACAGTGAAAATATTCGCTTCACTACCGGCAACCGTTCCAAAAGCAAGAATGCTGGTGCCCAGCGCCTGCGCTGACTGTATGGTGTTGGCGGCGCCGATCGACAATACGTTGCCGCTCAACGTTCCCGAACCGAGCGTCAGTGTATTGGCACCCACTGCATTGTCGTGGTTATAAGTAATCCCGCCGGACAGCAACAGCGAATTGATCGATTGGGTATCGTCGGCGTTGCGACTTGCGGTAAGTTTGACGTTGGCCGAAGCGGTAAAGGCACCCGCCGGATCGGTTTGATATTCGCCCGCCGCCAAAGGACGCAAGCCATCCGCCGCGACATAGGTGACAAAATCCGTTCCCGCACTGGTGCTGCCGCCTGCACCACCGGCGCCGATCGCGCCCTTGACGATGCTCATGGTGGTGGTGCCGACAGCACCACCCGCTCCCAGCAGCGTGGGGGCCGCAGTAAATACAATGTTGGAAGCGCCGGCAGTATTTGACGCGATGGTATTCGCGCCAAGGTTGGTGCCGCGGAACAGCCCGGTGGCACCCGCCGTGCGGGTGAGCGAGGCAAAGGTCACCTGCGTGTTTCTTGCCGCATCGGGATTCAGCGTGATCGTCGAGTGCCCCTGGCTCAACGTCAGCGCGCCGACGGCTTCAACAGTGTTTGCGGTCGCATTACCCTTGACGACCAATTCGCCCCCCGTCAACGTCACTGCGCCTGCGATGCGGTTGTTGTTGTTCGCCGCGGTGTTGTCGAGTGTGAGCGTTGCACCAGCGGCAACGGTGAAAGTGGTCGCGCTGGCGGCCGATCCGTTGGCGCCGCTGAAAGTCAATCCACCACCGCTGACATTGGTGGCGCCTGAATATGTATTCGTGCCGGTCAGGTTGAGCGCGCCCGCACCCACCTTGGTCAACGCAAACGCGCCGCTGACCACGCCCGACAGGCCGAGCGTATCGCCACCGGTCGCCGTGCCGAACGTGGAGTTGGCGGCCATCGTAACGTTGCCCGCAAGCGCTGCCGCGCCCGTAGCCTTCAATGCACCGGCGGTGCCAACGCCCGTACCGCTGACGGTGACAGCCTCGGCGCCAATGGCGACGTTGTTGACATTGAGCGTCGCGCCGGCCACAACGGTGGTTCCACCGGTTGTATTGCCCAGTGCCGACACATTTGATGCAACCAGCGTGCCGGCGCTGATCATGGTCGCACCCGAATAACTATTGGCACCGCTTAATGTCAACGAGCCGGTGCCCAGCTTGGTCAGCGCCACGGTGCCCGCGCCGTTCTGAATCACTCCCGAGAATGCTGTCGAACCGTTGTTGGCGCCTGCACTCAGGGTCGCACCTGCCCCTGAATTGGTCACGGTACCGGCGCCCGACAGCGAACCGATCGAATCGGCGAAACCCGCCAGATCGAGCGTGCCGTTGACCGTTACCGCGCTGCCCGCACCGATCGTGTTTGCAGCGGCCAGTTGCAACGTACCGGTGGTAACAGTGGTCGCACTCGTATAGGTATTGGCGCCCGACAATCTGAGCGTCGAATTCGCAGCGTTTTGTGTCACACCGGTAACGCCGGTACCGATCACTGAACTGATGCGTGTCGAGCCGGTACTGCCGCCACCGCTGCCGGAATTCGTGATGGTGCCGATATTATTAACAGCGGTGGCACCTGATAGCGTGATGCCGTTGGCCAGCGTGCTGTTGTTGTTGAGGATCAGATTGCCGGCCGTATTGGCCACTCCGCCGCTGAACGTCAGTGCCGCACCGCCGGAATTGGTCAGTGTCGTTGCTGTTGCATTCGCGTTGAGCAAGCCGCTCACCGTCAGCGCGGACGTTCCACTCGCCTGCGTAATGCCGGTGACACTGGCACCGACCGGTGCACTGATCGTGTTGGCCGCGCCACCTGCGCCGGAGTTTGTAATGGTGCCAGCATTGTTGACGCTGGTGCCGGCTACCGCCGCCGACAGGGTGATGGCATTGCCTGCTGTTGCATTGAGCGTCAGGTTACCGCTGCCGGTGACCCCGCCGCTCAGGGCGAGCGTGCTGCCGGCAGTCGTCAATGTCAGATCGTGATTTTGCAGCGCGACCGAGCCGCTGAAGGTACTCGTTGCAGAATTGGTGATGGTGGCAGTGCCGGCGTTGCCGGCAGCTACGGTGATTGCGTTGGTAAAGGTGCCGGCCGCAAGACCGCCGCTCAGTGTTGCATTCGCCGCGCCGCTCGAATCGCCGATGGTGATTGTTCCAGTACCAAAAGCCGCAGCACTGGTGGTGCCGGAGAGCGTGCCGGCCTTGATCGTGGTGCCGCCGCTGAAGGTATTCGCGCCGGACAGGGTTACGGTTCCTGCACCGGCCTTCGACAATGCGCCGCCGCCGCTGATGACGCCGGAGAAACTCGAACTGTTGCCGCCGTCGTCGATGGTGCCGCCGGCCGTGCCGAGCGAAATCGTACGCGCCGACGCAACCCCCGCCGAAGTAGTCAGCGTGCCGCCACCGAAGGTGATGCCGCCGGCAACGTTGCCGAGGTTGTTGTTATTGGCGATCGACAGCGTGCCGGCGTTGATCGTGGTGCCGCCCGAATAGGTGTTCACGCCGGACAGCGTGACGGTTCCCGACGTCGTCTTGGTCAAACCAACTGCGCCGGCAAGAATCGCGCTGATCGAGCCGCTTTGCACACCATACGATGTTCCGGTCAGCACGCCGGTTGAACCGGTAATGCTGCCGCTTTCGAGTGTGACGGCGCCCACCGTGTCGGTGAAGGTCACCATGTCGAAGGTGCCACCCGATACCGTCACTGCGCCCCCGGCAATGACATTGTTCGCACCGGCGGCCAGAGTGCCTGCGCTGACGGTGGTCGTGCCGCTATAGGTGTTCGCCTGTGACAGCGTCAGCGTCCCGGCACCCGATTTGGTCAAGCCGCCCGTGCCGCTGATAGCGGTAGCTGCGGTCTGTGTACCGGCGCCGCTGTGGCTGACCCCGAGCGTTCCACCACCGCTCAGCGCAACGTTGCCGAGTGTCATCGTCGATGCATTCGTCACACCGATTGCCGACGCAGTCGCATTGCTCGTTTGAAGCGTGCCCGTGCTGAAGCTTGCGGCGCCCCCGCCGGCGTCGATCGCGATCAAGCCGCTGCCGGCATCGATGGTTCTGCCAGCCGCAAGGCTGACGCCGCCACTGCCGGCATTGATCGCAATCGTGCCGCCAGCGGTGGTGAGATTTTGGTTGACCGCCACCGAACCGGTGCTACCGGCTGTCAGCGTCAATCCACCCGCGCCGGTATTGCTGACCGCGCCGTTGACCACGATGTCGTTAGCGGCGTTCAGTGAGAGCGTGTTGGCGCGGTTATAGGCAAAGCCGTTCGCAATCGTGATATTTCCGGCTTGACCGGCATCGAAGCCCAACGTGGTGAGCACGCTGACGTTGCCGGTGGCCAGCGCTGCGTCGAGTGTGTTCCAGGTCACTACTGAACCCGACGCGGTCGGTATGAACGGATTGACGCCAGTAACAAAAGCATCCGCCGTCGTCGTGATTGTCATGTCGGTCGGATCAAGCAGCCACAAACCCGATTTGCCCATCGCTGCCGATGTAATCACCAACCCGCTGGCGTTCAGCAGCCGGTGACTTGATGTTTCAACGAAGCCACCGTTACCGCCGCTTGCGCCGCCGCGCGCCGAAATCAAGCCGAGAAACGCGCTGTAATCCTCGGACCAGACAACGACCTTGCCACCATCGCCGCTCGTTATCGCATCCGCGCGCAATTCAGTTTCGCGACCGACAAACGTCCGCCGCGAATTCGGCAACAGCTGCCCGCCGCTGAAAATGAATCCGCCCTGCTTGTCACCGCCGGCGAGAATGTTGCCGCCGCCCGTCGCACCCGACGCATCAATACGCGCGCCGTCAAAAATGCCGGTCATGTCGCCGACCATCGCGACCTGTCCGCCAACACCGGTCTCGCCTTTGGCTTCGATGGTGCCCGCCGTGCTGGCAGTGCCGCCCGCGGTAATCGTGACATTGCCGCCGCTCGAACCGTTTGCAGTCATACGGCTGCCGGAGGCGAGCGTGGTGTCGATGATGGCTTTGAGGCTGACGGTGCCGCCGGCACTGGCGTCGCCATTGGCCTCGACCGCGCCGGCGATGTTGGCGCTGCCGCCGGCGTCGATTTCAATGCTGCCGGCTTTGGCGCCGCTGGCCGTGATGCTGCTGCCGGCAACGGTTGCGACATCGCCTGATGATTTAAGAACGATGCGGCCGTCGGCTGTCTGCACAACCGCATTGGCGGTGATGACACCGCTGTTGCGTACGAGGCCGGCGTAAATGCCGCGGCTGCCGTAGGCGACTTCGCTGAGGTTGAGCGGGCGGTCTTCCGGCGCGGCAATTTCCACCTGCAGGCGAGGCGCGCCTTCCTCTGCAACGCGCACCGACTTGCCGGCAGCAAGCACGATCTCGCCGCCGGGCGCGTTGATCACGCCCTGGTTATCGACGGCCGAGCCGATCAGCATGACGCGACCGCCGGGCGCCGCGGTGATATTGCCCTGGTTAATCACGGGTGCCGCAAATGCGCGGTCGGCGGCAAAACGCATGCGGCCGGCAAGGAAATCTTCGTTGGTGATGTTCAGCGTCGAAGCAACAAGCCCGGCCACATCGACGCGCGCGTTGGCGCCGAAGAACATGCCGTTCGGATTGATGAGGAACACGCGGCCGTTCGATTGCAGCGTGCCGAGAATGACCGAGGGATCGACACCGGTCACGCGGTTGAGCACGGTACTGGCTGCGGACTGCTGGATGAAGCGCGTGGTTTCGGCGGCGCCGATCGAGAACTGCTGCCAGTTGATGATCGCACCGGGCGTGTTGATGACCGACAACACATTGCCCTGACTCGAGATCGTCGCCTTGCCGCTGACAACCGTCGGCCCGACCGGGTTCGCGTACGAGAACCGGCCCGCGAAGCACGCCGCGACTGCCACAGCCACCAGCTTGCGCTGGAGTGCGATTTGTTTGTTTTTTCTCATGTCACCCGAATCACTGCGCGATGCGGAAATAAATCCGCCAGCGATACATTCCATCATCATGTTCCCGATGATAAGAAGGTACTCGCAATCTTCGCGCCAAGTATCGGAATTTTAATGATTAATTTCCTTATAAAGCGAGCAATAAGTCACACTTGAAAATAAGTGAATTATTTCAAATAGTTATGGAATACGTTCCGAGAGAAAAGTCACAGAGTGTTGAGTGCCCGTACGTTGTGAGCGCACACTCCGAAAAAATCAAGGATTTGGGCTGGCGGGAAGCCGCCGCTGCCGGCGAAAAACCCCCGGCTAAAACTCCGACTTGGGATCGCGCCGCAGCAGAGCCTGCACGGCCTCGCGCGCAGACAGCGTTTGATCAAGAACGCTGCAGACGGCGCGCGTGATCGGCATCTCGATGGACAGGCTGGACGCAATGCGCGCCACTTCACGCGCGGTGTAAACGCCTTCGGCGACGTGGCCGAGTTCCTTCAACACGGCATCGAGCCCGAGGCCCTGCGCGAGTTTGAGCCCGACGCGCCGGTTGCGCGACAGGTCGCCAGTACAGGTCAGAATCAGATCGCCGACGCCGGTAAGGCCCATGAAGGTTTCCATGCGCCCGCCGAGTTGCAGACCGAGCCGCGTCATTTCCGCGAGGCCGCGCGTGACCAGCGCAGCGCGCGCGTTGGCGCCGAGCCCGAGACCGTCGCTGATGCCGGAGGCGATCGCCATGATGTTTTTCGCGGCGCCGGCCACCTCGACGCCGGGCAGATCGTCGCTCGAGTAAATGCGCAGCGCCTGCGCATGCAGATCACGCGCAATGCGCGCGGCGAATTCGCCGTCGTTGCTGGCCAGTGTCAGGGCGGTCGGCATGCCGCGCGCAACCTCCTGCGCAAAACTCGGGCCCGACAACGCGCCGCGCAGCGTCGCCTTCGGCAATTCAGCCGCGGCGATTTCATGCGGCAGCTGCGCGGATTCACTCTCGAAACCCTTGCACAACCAGATGACCGGCGCGGTGACTTTGGCTGCCGCAATTTGCCGCAGTGCGGTGCGCAGTCCGGCAGTTGTAGTTGCCACCAGCACCAGATCGCACGCGGCCACCGCATCGTTGAACTGCGCGGTAATTTCAATTTCTGCGGGAATCGGAATGTCCGGCAGGTAGCGCGCATTGACGCGCGACGCGCGCATGCCCGCGGCCGCAGCAGGATCGCGCACCCAGAGCCTGACGGCGTGACGCGTGGCCAGGCTGATGCTGATGGCCGTGCCCCACGCCCCCGCGCCCAGCACCGCGAGTTTCATAGGCCCCAGACCTGATTGGCCCGGATATATCCGCTTTGTCCGTCGCGATGCGTGACGCGCACCCAGCCCGAGTCGGTCAATTCAGCGAGCTCCAGCAACACGTTTTGTTCTGCCTGAAAAACCAGCGGCGCGCTGTCCGCGGCGGACTGCCGCACGTCGGCGAGTTTGACCTTGACCATCAGCGTGCGTCGCTCGGAGAGCAATTTGGCCTCGACCCAGGAAAGATCGCCGCCGGCGTCGCGGACCTTGTACCAGCCCTCGACCGCGACGATGATTTCAACCGGATATCCGCGGCTGATGACGTGCGTTTTTTTCGCTTTCAGCGACGGCGCATCGAACAACACCGCGGCGTTTTCGCCGACGGAACGAAATTCGGCGGCCGCTGCTGGCAGCGCAGCAGCCAGCAAGACGCACAACAGTGCGCCGAACTTCATGACATCAGTTCGGCTTGCCACCCGAGGCCTGCGCCGCCTGCATTTGCTGCTCGAGTTGCTGCTGGTAAATGCCCTCGAACGACATCGGCGCCAGCACCACCGGCGGAAAGCCGGCGCGCGAGGTCACCGTCGAGATGGTTTCGCGGGCATAGGGGAACAGCGTGTTCGGGCAGGCAATGCCCAGCAGCGGGCCCATGTCCTGCGGCGGCACATTGCGGATCTGAAACAGCCCGGCCTGCGCGGCCTCGACGAGAAACATCGCTTTTTCCTTGGCCTTCGCGGTAATCGTCAGCTTCAGCACGACCTCGAACAGGCCCGGCTGCACTTCGCGCGTTTCGCTGTGGATATCGACTTCCACCGTGGGCGCTTCGCGCTCGGAGAAAATTTCAGGCGTATTCGGCGCCTCCACCGAAAGGTCCTTCAGATAGATTTTTTCGATGGCAAACACCGGTTGCAGCGCTTCACTCATGTCGTTTCCAAATTGTTTTGCGCGAGATCAGGTGCGCAGCAGTTCATCCAGCTTGCCGGCCTGATCGAGAGCGGCAAGATCGTCGTATCCACCGACGTGTGTTTCCCCAATGTAAATCTGCGGCACCGTGCGCCGACCGGTGCGTTCCATCATTTCGCTGCGCCGCGCCGGTTCAAGGTCAACCCGCACTTTCTCGATGGTGACGCCCTTCGACACCAGCAAGCGTTCAGCCATCACGCAGTAGGGGCAAACACCCGTGCTGTACATGAGGACCGCGGCCATTATTTTTCCACCGGCAGACTGGCTTCTGCCCAACCGGCCATGCCGCCGCGCAATACGAACACCTCCTTGAACCCGGCTGCGTTCAGCGCGGCACAGGCCTTGCCGGCGGCCACACCCGCGCCGCAATTGAGCAGCACCGGTCGCGCTTTGAGTTTTTCGATTTCGGCCAGTCGCCCCGCCAGTTCGGCGAGCGGAATATGGCGTGAATTGGGCACATGCCCGGCCGCAAAATCGGCCTTGTCGCGCGTGTCGATCACTGTCGCATCGCGACGGTTGATCAGGTTCACAGCCTCGAAGGCACCGACCTGCGGCACGGCGCCGCCGGCGAGACGGCCGAACAACGGCCACACCAGCATGCCGCCGGTGACCACTGCCGTGCCGAACAACACCATGTTGAACGGACTTTTTTGCAAAAACACCAGAAAGGACGGTTCCAAACGACTTCCTTCAAAACGCACAGCATGGGAAAGCGCGGATTTTAGCAACACCGCATGATGCGGGCAAAACCAGCCACGCGTCGAACCGGCCGCAACCGGCGCAAACACGGCGCCGGAACCGCATGAATTGGCTTAAAATGCAGGCCTGCTTTCATTGACAAAGAACGCCATTTAATCATGCATGTAACGCCCGTGCTGCTGATCATACTCGATGGCTTCGGCCACCGTGAGGAATGCGACAACAACGCGATCTGTCAGGCGCGCAAGCCGCACTGGAATTTTTTCTGGAAGACCTGCCCGCACACCACCATCGATGCCTCCGAGCAATGGGTCGGTCTGCCGGCCGCGCAAATGGGCAATTCCGAGGTCGGCCACCTCAATATCGGCTCAGGCCGCGTCGTTTATCAGGATTACACGCGCATCGAAGCCGCGATCGCCAGCGGTGAATTCAATACCAACCCGGTATTGTCGAAGGCGGTCGAAACGGCACGCAGCAACGGCACGACGCTGCACATTCTCGGCCTGCTGTCGCCCGGCGGCGTGCACAGCCACGAAGCGCAGGTGGCGGCAATGCTCGAAATGGCAGTCAAGGGCGGCGTCAAGGATGTCTGCGTGCACGCTTTTCTCGACGGTCGCGACACGCCGCCGCGCAGCGCCGAAGCCTCGCTCGTACAGCTGCAGAAAAAATGCGACGAACTCAAAGGGGGGCGCATCGCCTCGGTGGTCGGCCGCTACTACGCGATGGACCGCGACCAGCGCTGGGAGCGCGTGCAGGAAGCCTACGACCTGCTGACCGCCGGCAAAGCGTCGTTTCAGGCGGCGAATGCCGTCGATGCACTGCGCGATGCCTATGCGCGCGGCGAACACGACGAACTCGGCAAAGCCACCGCCATCGTGCCGGCCGGCGGCGCTCCGGCGCCGATCAAGGACGGCGACGCCGTCGTCTTCATGAATTTCCGCGCCGACCGCGCACGCCAGATGACGCGCGCGCTGACCGACCCCGCGTTCAGCGGTTTCACGCGGGCCCGCACGCCGAAACTCGGCTACTACTGCACGCTGACCAGTTACGGCGAGGATTTCAGCCATCTGCCAGCGGCCTTCGGAGCACAAAGCGTGGCCAACGGTTTCGGTGAATACGTCTCGAAGCTCGGCCTCAAACAGCTGCGCATTGCCGAAACGGAAAAATACGCGCACGTGACCTACTTCTTCAACGGCGGCATCGAGACCGCCTATCCCGGCGAAGACCGCGTGCTCGTGCCGTCGCCGAAGGTCGCCACCTACGACCTGAAACCGGAGATGAGCGCTTACGAAGTCACGGACAAACTCGTCGCTGCAATCGAGGCGAAGAAATACGACGCGATCGTCTGTAATTTCGCCAACGGCGACATGGTCGGCCACACCGGCATTTTGTCGGCGGCAACGCGCGCCATCGAAGTGCTTGACGAATGTCTCGGCCGCGTCATCAAGGCCATGCAGGCGATTGGCGGCGAAGTGCTGATCACCGCCGACCACGGCAACGCCGAAACCATGCTCGACGAAATCAACCATCAGCCGCACACGGCGCACACGCTGAACCTGGTGCCGGCGCTCTATATCGGGCGCAAGGCGAAAATCGCCGACGGCGGCGCGCTGCGCGACGTGGCGCCGACGCTGCTCAAAATGATGGGCGTGCCGCAGCCCGCGGAAATGACCGGCAAGCCGCTGATCGAATTTGTCTAAAACCGCGCATGCGCTTCTGATCTTCGCGGTGCTCTGTGCCGGCGCCGCGACGGCCGCCACGGCGCCGCGGAAGGAAGAACTGTCGCAACTGCGCAACCGCATCGAGGCCCTGCAAAAACGCCTGTCGGCCGCCGAAGGCGCGCGCACCGAAGCCACCGACGCGCTGCGCGATTCCGAGCACGCAATCTCGGAATCGAACCGCTCACTGCGCGATCTCGCCGTCAAACAGCGCGAGATCCAGTCGAAGCTCAACGACCTGCAGCAACAGGGCCGACGCGCCGGCAGCGACATCCAGTCGCAGCAGCGTATGCTGTCGCAACAGCTCTACCAGCAGTATCTGGGCAACCAGCCCGATGCCGTCAAACTGCTGCTCAATCGCGAAGACCCCAACCAGATCGCGCGCGACCTGCACTATCTGACCTACCTCGCGCGCCTGCGTGCCGACCTCATCCGCGGCCTGCGCACCAACATCAAACAACTCGACAGTCTGGCGCAGGAAACACGCCAGCAGAGCAATGAACTCGCGGCCGTGCAGGCCGAACAACAGGCGCAACGCGAGAAACTCGAGCGCGACAAACTGGCGCGCCGCGATGTGTTGCACAAGGTTTCACGCCAAATCGAGAGCCAGCGCCGCGAAATATCGACCCTGCAGCGCGACGAGCAACGGCTGGCCAAACTGGTCGAACAGATCGGCCAGGTCATCGCGCGCTCGCGCGCCGATGCCCCGCGCAACGAGCGCGTGCCGGACGGCTCGACCGACGGCAGCGCCTTCGCCGATCTGAAGGGAAAACTCAGTCTGCCGGTGCGGGGGGAACTAAAAGGCCGCTTTGGCAGCCCAAGAGCGGACGGAGGCCTTTCCTGGAAAGGGGTTTTTATCGCCACCCAGCCGCGGCAGGAGGTCAAGGCCGTGGCGGCAGGGCGTGTGGTTTTCGCTGATTGGTTAAGGGGCTTCGGCAATCTGCTCATCATCGACCATGGCGGCGGCTACATGAGCCTCTATGGGAACAACGAGTCGCTGTTCAAGCAGGTCGGGCAACCGACACGGGGCGGCGAAGCAGTCGCCGCCGTCGGGAACAGCGGCGGGAACACGGATTACGGTTTATACTTTGAAATCCGGCATCAGGGAAAAGCGTTTGATCCGCTGTCGTGGGTCAATCTGAAGTAATTCAGCAATATTCCTGACGCCAATTTGCAGCGACCTCGGAGCCATCGGCCATGCGTGGAAAACTGAACCAAATCGGATTGATTGCACTCGGCGCATGCCTGGGCGTGATGATTTCGCTCAACTTCTCGGCCGTCGCCCAGCGCGAAGCACTCAGCCCGCTGCCGGTCGAAGAACTGCGCTCGTTCACTGAAGTGTTCGGCCGCATCAAAAAAGACTATGTCGAACCGGTCGAAGACAAAAAACTGATCACCGAGGCCATCACCGGCATGCTCAACGGCCTCGATCCGCATTCGGCCTATCTCGACCAGGACGCATTCAAGGAACTGCAGGTCGGCACGCAGGGCGAATTCGGCGGACTCGGCATCGAAGTCGGCATGGAAGACGGTTTCGTCAAGGTGGTGTCGCCGATCGACGACTCGCCGGCGTCGCGCGCCGGCATCAAGGCCGGCGACCTCATCGTCAAACTCGACGACACCTCGGTCAAGGGCATGACGCTCAATGACGCGGTGAAGAAAATGCGCGGCCGCCCGAACACGCAGATCACGCTGACCGTCGTGCGCAAGAACGAGCAGAAGCCGCTGGTCATCACGCTGACGCGCGCCGTGATCAAGATCCAGAGCGTCAAATACAAACTGATCGAACCGGGCTACGCCTATTTCCGCGTCACCCAGTTCCAGGAACACACCGGCGAGACGCTCGCCACTGCGATCCAGACGCTCTACAAACAGAACCAGGGCGCAATGCGCGGCATCATCCTCGACCTGCGCAACGACCCGGGCGGCCTGCTGAACGGCGCCGTTGCCGTGTCGGCCGCCTTCCTGCCGCAGAACGCGCTGGTGGTCTACACCGAAGGCCGTGCCGAAGACGCGAAAATGCGCCTGACCGCCAGCCCCGAAAACTATCTGCGCAGCCGCGGCGCCAAGGAAGACTACATCTCGCGCCTGCCGGCCGATGTGCGCAACGTGCCAATGGTCGTGCTGGTCAACGGCGGCTCGGCTTCAGCCTCCGAAATCGTCGCCGGCGCACTGCAGGACCACAAGCGTGCCGTCATCATGGGCACGCAGACCTTCGGCAAGGGTTCGGTGCAAACCATCCTGCCGCTCGGCAACAGCACCGCCATCAAACTGACCACAGCGCGTTATTTCACGCCGAACGGACGTTCGATTCAGGCCAAGGGCATCGTGCCGGACATTGAGCTCGACGACGGCTCGGCCGGCAAAAACGAACCCGGCCTGAAACTGCGCGAAGCCGACCTGACCAAACATCTCGACGGCGACAAGGACGCCAAGGCCGAACCGAAGGCCGCGGCACCGACCACGCCGGCGCCCAACTCCTACAACTTCGTGGCCGCGCCGCGCCAGAAAGATGTGCCGGAAAAAGACCTCAAGGTCGAACCGGGTGAAGTCGTGGCGAAATACGATTACGAACTGTCGCAGGCCATCGCCTTCCTGAAGAGCCGCCTGCCGACGACGCGCGCCAGCAGCAAGTAGCCGTCGCCACGCGACTGCGACATCACGCCCGGCCTGTGCCGGGCGTTTTTGTTTTACAGCCGGCCCCGACCAAATTAAGCTAGTGTCCTGAGTCTGAAATTCGCAGCGCAATCTAAACCTAGAAAATGAGTGTATCGAATTATGTTGTGTGCGCCGCGAGGCGCGAAGCGCGACGAGACAGGGTTGGACACCCGGCGAGGAGCGCGACAAAGCCGCAGCAAGCACACAACATAATTCTGCAAGTAATTTCAGACTCAGGACACTAGTGCCACCATGAACGACGAACAACTGCTGCGCTACAGCCGCCACATCCTGCTGCCGGAAATCGGCATCGAAGGGCAGGAAAAAATCCGTGCCGCGCACGCCCTCGTTGTCGGTGCCGGCGGACTGGGTTCGCCGGTAGCGCTCTACCTGGCCTCGGCCGGCATCGGCACGCTGACCATCTGCGACGGCGACACGGTCGATCTGACCAATCTGCAACGCCAGATCGTGCATCGGGTCGATGCCGTCGGCACGGCGAAAGCCAGTTCGGCGCGCAATACGCTGGCCGGCATCAATGCCGAAGTGCGCGTCGAAGCCGTCTGCAAACGTCTCGCCGGCGAAGCACTGGATGCGCGCGTGGCCGCCGCCGACATCGTGCTCGATTGCAGCGACAACTTCAGCACGCGCCACGCCATCAACGCCGCCTGCGTCGCTCATCGCAAGCCGCTGGTGTCGGGCGCCGCCGTGCGTTTCGACGGACAGATTTCGGTGTTCGACCTGCGCGATGCGCAATCGCCCTGTTATCAATGCCTGTTTCCCGCCGGCGGCGAGGACAGCGACATGCGCTGCGCGGTGATGGGCGTGTTCGCGCCGCTGGTCGGCATCGTCGGCTCGACGCAGGCTGCTGAAGCACTGAAAGTCATTGCCGGCGCCGGCACCTCGCTCGCCGGCCGCCTGCTGCTGCTCGACGCGTTGAACATGGAATGGCGCAGCATGCGCCTCAAACGCGACCCGGCCTGCGCAGTCTGCGCGCAGCGTTGAGCGGTGGCAGACTCGCTGCTTCGCACCCTGCTGCGCCGTCTGACGGGCGGCGCCCTTCAACGCAGGCGGAACATCGGCGCGGCGATTGAAGAAGGCAAGCGCCTGAGCATGGCCGGCGAACATCAGAACGCGGCGCGCGCGTTTGAACAGGCGCTGGCCATCGATCCGCACAACGCCGAAGCCCACTTTCGTCTCGGCCTCGCCGCACGCGATCAGCAGCAGCTCGAACGCGCCGCCAGTGCCTACCGGCGCGCCATCGAACTGCGGCCCGGTTACATCGAAGCCCACAACAACCTCGGCTCGGTGCTGCAGATGCAGGGCCTCAACGACGCAGCCTTGGAGGCCTATCGCCGCGCCGTCGCGCTCGCCCCCGACTTTGCCCAGCCCTATCTGAACCTCGGTCGCCTCTACGCATCAGGCGGCGACCGCGACAATGCCGCAGCGACCTTTCAGCAGGCGATTGCGCGCGGCATTGATGTCGAAATTTTCAACCATCTGCTGAGCGCGCTGCGTGGCGAGACGACCGGGCAGGCACCCGACGATTACACACGCAGCCTGTTTGACAATTTTGCCGGCGATTTTGACCGCCGGCTGGTCAATGAACTCGGTTACCGCATTCCCGAAACACTGGCGGCCCGCATCAAGGCGATCGATCCGCGGCGCAATCTGCGCATGCTCGATGTCGGTTGCGGCACCGGCTTGTGCGGCGTGCAGTTCGCCGGCTGCTTTAGCCGGTTGACCGGCGTTGATCTATCAGCCGCCATGCTGGAAAAAGCGCGGGCACGCAATCTCTATACGGAATTGTTTGATGCCAGCCTCGGCGAGTGGCTGGAAACCGCGGCGCCCGGCGCCTTTGACCTGGTTCTGGCGGCCGACGTGCTGGTCTATTTCGGCGATCTGGCGCCGCTGTTCGCGCGCATCGCACGCACGCTCGGCGGCGGCGGGCTCTATGCCTTCTCCATCGAACTGGCCGAGGAAAGAGACTTTGTGCTGCAACCCAGCGGCCGCTATGCCCACGCGGCGGATTACGTCCGCCGTGTCTGCGGCGGTCTCGGGTTCGAGGAAATCGAGGCCTTCCCCCACCACATCCGCGGTGACGTCAACGGCTTCGTATTTATTTTGCGCAAGGCCTGAGCAAACGCGACGCGGCAACGCGCAGATGTGAAGCGTCCAGCACCAAGCTAGGTCTTGGTCATGTCCAGATCGTCGTCGGCCGCAGCGGCAGGCGCTGCTGCGGGCGCTGGCGCATCAGCAGCGGGCGCTGCCGGCGCCGCTACAGCGGCACGGGCGGCGGCCGGGGATACCGCGGCCGGGGCCGCAACCTGGCCCGACAACAGCGCTTCGAGATCTTTCACCACCTGCTCGAGATTGGGGCCGATGCGGCTCTGGCATTGCGAGAGCACGCGCGCCGGAAATTCCTGCAGCGACGGCGCGCGGTTGGTGGACCGGATTTTGGCCACGCTGTCGAGCGCCGGCGCAAGATAGGTGCCCTTGAAACCGGCCTTCTGCGCATCGATCGCATCGATGATCGCCTGTTGCGAGCGCGCGATGCCGATCAACAGTTCTGCGAGTTGCTGCGTGGTGACGTTCATGTGGCCTCCGGAAATTGCCGAATCAGTGTGAAATGAGCACGCGCCATTGATCCGGCCAGTATTGCATCGGATCGCGCTTGAATCCGCTCTTGGCGAACTGCTGCCAGCGGCCCGACACGCAGCTCATGATGAGATTGGCGCGCGCGGCGGGGTCAATATTGGCCGGAAACTCATTCTGGCCGGCGGCAAAACGCAGCGACTGCTTGAGCGCCGCCTCGTCGCGATCGTGCAGCTGATTAATGCGCGCCTGCAGGCGCTCGTTTTCGTGCACCAGCGCGTCACCGATCAGCACCCGCGTCATGCCGCGGTTTTTCTGCGCGAACCCGAGCAGCATGGTGGTCATCGCTTCGAGTTGCAGAAGGCCGCTTTTTTCCTCGGCGGTAATCTTGTTGATGAGCCCGAACAGGGTCTCTTCGATGAACTCGATGAGGCCCTCGAACATCTGCGCCTTGCTGGCGAAATGCCGGTAGAGCGCCGCCTCCGAGACGTCGATTTTCGCCGCCAGCGCGGCGGTGGTGATTTTCTCAGCGGCCGGTTGTTCGAGCATTTCGGCCAGGGTCTGCAGAATCTGCAATTTGCGATCGCCGCGTTTGGTCATCGCAATCTCCGTCAATTCAAACGCCACGCCAAGCGCGGCAACTGCATCAAACTACGAACGCTGCAATCCACATAGGCCGGTGCCTTCGAAGTGCGCGCGACCCACACCGTGGCCATGCCGAGCTTCTTGGCAGTCTTGAGATTTGCCAGCGTATCCTCAACCATCACACAACGATCGGCGCGCACGCGGTTGCGGCGAAACAGCCGCAAAAAACCGAAACTGTCGGGCTTCGGCCGGTAACCGGTGTGCTCGATGGAAAACACATCGTCAAAAAGATCGGCGATGCCCAGCGCCTTCAATACCGCCGCAGCATAATGCGCCGGCGCGTTGGAAAACACCAGCTTGCGGCCCGGCAGGCGGCGCAATGTGGCGCGCAGCCCGGGCTCGCTCACCAGTTGCGCGCGCAGGGCCGGAAGATCAGGGGGGGCGCGCAGAAAATGCTGCGGATCGGTGGCGTGATTGCGCATGAGGCCGATCAGGGTCGCGCCGTAACGCTGCCAGTAATGCCGCCGCAACTCTCCGGCCGCGTGCTCATCCAGGCCGAGGTGCTTTTGCAGGTAGGCGTTCATCGCGCTGTTGATGTGCGGAAAGATATGCGGGCTGGCGTTGTGCAGAGTGTTGTCGAGATCGAACACCCAGACACGGTTGAATTTCACGGGCTGCGGTCAGCGCCGCTTGATCAGCGTGCCGACACCTTCGCTGGTCAGCACTTCAAGCAGCAGGGCGTGTTCGACGCGGCCGTCAATGATGTGGCAGGAATTGACGCCGTTCTTCACCGCTTCGAGCGCCGAGCCGATCTTCGGCAGCATGCCGCCGTGAATGGTGCCGTCGGCGAACAACTCGTCGATCTGGCGCGCCGTCAGACCGGTCAGCAGCTTGCCGCTTTTGTCGAGCACGCCCGGCGTGTTGGTCAGCACGACCAGCTTTTCGGCCTTGAGGATTTCCGCCAGCTTGCCAGCCACCAGATCTGCATTGATGTTGTAGGACTCGCCGTCCTTGCCAACGCCGACCGGCGCGATCACCGGAATGAAGTTCTGCGAGGTCAGCAACTGCACGACCTCGGGGTCGATTGATTCGACTTCGCCGACCTGACCGATGTCGATCAGCTGTTCCGGGTTGTCCTTGCCGCGCATCATCATTTTGCGCGCGCGGATCAGCGGGCCGTCGGTGCCCGAGAGGCCGACCGCGCGGCCGCCGTGCTGGTTGATCAGATTGACGATGTCGGTGTTGACCTGACCGCCGAGCACCATTTCGACGACGTCCATGGTCTCGGCATCGGTCACGCGCATGCCCTGGATGAACTCGCCCTTTTTGCCGATTTTCGACAACTGGTCGTCGATCTGCGGTCCGCCGCCGTGCACGATTACGGTGTTGATGCCGACCAGCTTGAGCATGACGACGTCGCTGGCAAAGCTGTGCTTCAGTTTCTCGTCGGTCATGGCGTTGCCGCCGTATTTGATGACGATGGTTTTGCCGTGGAAGCGCTGGATATAAGGGAGCGCCTCGGCCAGAACCTGTGCCTTGATTTCGGCGGTAGTCGCGGTCAGTACCATGGGAGATCGTGTCAGGTGTGTGAGGGTTCACCCATTTTACATGACTGTGCCTTTTCGCAAGGGGGCGGCGACAAAAAAACGGCGGGCCCGCAGGCCCGCCGTGGCACTTCATCCGGCCGCTTATCGAGCAGCGCGCCGGCTTACTGGATGGCGATGCGCTTGACCCTGGCCGAGGTCTTCTTCGGCAGTTTCAGTTCAAGGATGCCGTCGGTGTAACGCGCTTCGGTCGCCGCCTCATCGACATCGCTGGCCAGCGCGAAGGCGCGATAGACCTTCCCGTAGTAGCGTTCGGCGCGCAGCACTTTTTCGCCTTCCTTCACTTCCTTCTCGTTCTTCACTTCGGCGCTGATTTCGACCTGGTTGCCGTCGATGGCAACGTGAATGTCGTCCTTCTTCACGCCGGGGATCTCGGCGCGAACGGTGTAACCGTCCTCGGTCTCGCTGACATCGACGCGCAGCTGCACCGGTGCGGGGTTCGGTTCGAAATTCATCGGCCGCACGAAAAAGCCGCGCAGCATGTCGTCCAGCGTGTTGTCGAGTACGTTGAAGCGTGCAAGATTTGCCATGATCGATTCTCCTGTTCGTTCGGGCCATGGTGTGGCGGCCCCACGGTCTGAATATCGGTGCACGCAGCGGAATTTCAAGGCCGGCCCGGCGCAGGTTTGCCGCACGACGGCTTGCTTGAACGCCGGCACGAAAGGCCGTAAGTTGCGCCATTCCGCGCCATTTCAAGACCCCACATGAGCCACCCCGGCACCGAGGAACTCGAGCAGTTGCGGCCCTATCTGCTGCGCTACGCGCTGCTGCAGCTGCACGACCGCGATGCCGCCGAAGATGTGGTGCAGGAAACCATGCTGGCCGCCCTCGAAGGGCGCGCGCGTTTCGAGGGCAAATCGACCGCGAAGACCTGGCTCACCGGGATCCTGAAACACAAGATCATCGATTTGATCCGGCGCAAAACGCGCGAACAGCCGCTGACCACCGACGATGACGCTTCCGAGGCTGAAGCGATCGATGCGATTTTCCAGCGTGACGGTCATTGGCAGCAGCCGCCCGCCGACTGGGGCAGCCCGGCGCGCGCGCTCGAAGACAAACGCTTTCGCGAGGCCTTCGAGCTGTGCGCCAAGGCGATGCCCGTGCGCAACGCGCGTGTCTTCATGATGCGCGAGGTCCTCGAGATGTCGACCGAAGAAATCTGCAAGGAATTGGGCATTACGCCGACCAACCTGTGGGTAATCCTGCACCGGGCGAGGCTCAGCCTGCGCGAGTGCATTGAAATCAAATGGGGCGCCGCCGGCGCCTGATGCCATGCTGACCTGCAAAGACGCCAGCGAATTGCTTTCCCAGGCGCAGGACCGCCCGCTCGGTCTGCGCGAGCGGCTGGTGCTGAAACTGCACCTGCTGATCTG
>CAZVDN010000009.1:28190-29300 GCA_964625665.1 uncultured Streptomyces sp.
CTTCAGCCGCCAGCTCGATCTGATCCGCGCCACGCTGCGGCGCATCCGCGACGACGATTGAGGCGCCGGCGCGCCCGGTTCGAGAGGGGCGCTTTGTTATAATGCGCGCTTTTGGAATCCATGCGCGCCCTCCTTACTTTTGCATTAATCTTCGCCGCGGCCTGCTGCTCTGCGCAGTCTGCCGGCACCCCGCCGCCGGCCATCGCTGCCAAGGCCTATCTGCTGCTCGATTATCACAGCCAGCAGACGCTGGCGAGCGTAAAGGCCGACGAGCGTTTCGAGCCGGCCTCGCTGACCAAGCTGATGACCGCCTACCTGACCTTCAGCGCGCTCAAGCAGAAGAAAATAGAACTGACGCAGACCGTGCCGGTCTCCGAGCGCGCCTGGAAGGCCGAGGGCTCGCGCATGTTCATCGAACCGCGCAAACCGGTCACCGTCGATGAACTGATCCACGGCATGATCATCCAGTCGGGCAACGACGCCTGCGTGGCGCTCGCCGAACTGATTGCCGGCAGCGAAGAAGTTTTCGCGCAGATGATGACCAAGGAAGCGCAGCGCCTCGGCATGAAAAACACCAGCTTCATGAACGCCACCGGCCTGCCCCATGCGCAACACTATTCGACGGCCTTCGATCTGGCGCTGCTCGCCTCGGCGATCATCCGCGACTTTCCCGAATACCATCCGATCTATTCGACGAAGGAATACCGTTACAACAAGATTACGCAGGCCAACCGCAACCGCCTGCTGTGGACGGACCCGACGGTCGACGGCATGAAAACCGGTTACACCGAAAACGCCGGCTACTGTCTGATTACCTCGGCCAAGCGCGGCGAACGCCGTCTGCTGTCGGTGGTGCTGGGCACCGCGTCAGAAGGCGGGCGTGCCGCGGAAAGCCAGAAACTGCTCAACTACGGTTTTCAGTTTTATGATAGCGTGAAGCTCTATGAGAGCGGCCAGGCCGTCTCCAGCGTGCCCGTCTGGAAGGGCGCGGCCAACAGCGTCAAGGCGGGCTTCCAGACTGAAATGTACGCGAGCGTGCCGAAGGGCCAGACCGACAAGTTGAAAGCCCAGCTCGAAACCCAGCAACCGCTGATGGCGCCGCTGGCGGCG
>CAZVDN010000010.1:0-2086 GCA_964625665.1 uncultured Streptomyces sp.
GGCGTTCAACAGGATGGCGAGAGAGGCAAGGCTTAACAGGACTGTAAGGGCTGCTAGCGAATTGCGTGCCCTGGAAACCGGGCGGGATGTGACTTGATCGTGCGACAGTGCGGGGTGTGATTTTGCCATGACGCAAAACCTCCTTTCGTTAAGCGCCGGCCAACTGCCCGCCGGCGTAGTGTTACCTTGCTAGGGTAACGGTGCTCCTTGAAACTCAGTGTTTATGTAAGTGACCACTATAGGTTGTGGTCACACCCAAAAATTTCGGCAATTCTAGTGGGTCATCCCGATCGACGCAACAACAATTGTTGCGGCTTGATGACGGTCAATTTCGCCTTAAAAATGAAAATGTTGCGACGCAGCAGGGGCGGCATTATAGGGGAATCCGCCAGCTTGTCAAATTGACAAAAGAGCCAATTCCATGGGGCTGGCGCGCCGCCCGGTCAACACCGCCGACACCGCCGCCTTCAACCTGCCGAAAACCCGATTAATTACAATAAAATCAATCGGTTGATTTTGGGCAAATCGGGCGCATTGTTTGCGCCGACTCCCACTCGAGCAGCGCCTGCTCGAATTTCTCAACCGCGTCCCAGTAGCGGTCATAAACGCAGGGATCGCACCCGCTCTGACAACACTCAGCGGGCTCGGGTTCACGCGGTGGCTGGGGCCTCGGACGCAGTTCCATGATGCTGACTAGCGCTGAATTCCGTCGCGCAATGCGGCCGGCAGGACAAAATCCGGATAGCGGCGGCGGAATTCAGCCAGCCCCGCGCGCGCCTCGTCCAGCCGGCCGGCCTGGCGCAATTCTTCAATGCGCGCAATCCATTTATCCGGCGCCATGCGCGTCATTTCCTCGACCACCCCGGCCGTTTCCTTGCCGGATTTCTCAGCGACGCGTGCGGCCGGCGCCGCAGCGACTCTCGCCGCGGGCGCTGCAGCCGGCGGACTGGCCGGGCGCGCATCGCGCTCGAGCTGGTCTGCCGCAGCCACCTGCTGGCGCAGCGACTTGCCCGTTTCCACCGCCTCAGTGCGTTTGCTGACCTCGGCCGGGAGCGCTTTCGCCTGTAATTCACCACGGGTTTCAGGCACCGTCGCGGCTTGTGCAACTTCGCGCGGCGCACTGGATTTGACGGCATTGTTGGCCGCAGGCTCGGCCGCTGCAAGATCTGCCTTGTCCTTCAGCGCCGGCAACACGGGTCGGCGCGGCATCGCGTCCGCCGCAAACGGCTCGGCGGCCCGGCGCGCCTCCTCAGGCGCCGTGCCGGGCGCGCGCATGCCGATGCCGCCCCCCGGCGCCACCAGTGAATAGGGGTCGGCGCCAACCGCCGGTGCATTGGCGGAATCGCCGGGTTGCTTGAGCCCGATGCTTTTTGCGCGGGACGCTTCGGGCGCCAGCTCGACTTTCGGTACTGCACTGGCGACCTCCGCCGCCCGATCTGCACCGGGTGCAGGTGCGTCCGCGCGCGGCACCCGTGTCAATTCGCCGCCTTCGTCACGCATGACCGCAATCAGGCTGACGCACAGCACCAGCACCGCGGCCGCCGACAACGGCATCTGCCAGCGCACATGAAACGGCTTGTCGGCCGAACGCGGGCGTGAACCGACCTCGCGGCGGGCGGCGGCGCGAATGGCATCATCGAGCGCCGCCGGCGGTTCGTCCGCCGGTGCGGCGCGGTAAACCGACGACAGATTGCCGTCGCGCAGATCCGGGGGCATCTCGCTCATGGCCCGGCCTCCCGCATGCCTGCGCGCAACCGCGCCAGCGCATAACGCAAACGGCTTTTCGCCGTTTCGCGGCTGACGCCCGTGGCCTGCGCAATATCTTCGACGCTCATGTCGGATTCCTGTTGCAACAGAAATGCTTCGCGCTGCGATTCCGGCAGTTCGCCGATCAGTTGCAGCAACCGGCCGGCCTGCTGTCGAACATCTGCACTGACCGCGGGATCAGCCCCCGGCGCCGCGGCAACATCGTCCAGCACCGGTCCGTCGTCTGCATCATACGAAACCGGCACGCCGCCCGAACGCGACCGATAGTGATCGATCAACCGGTTGTGCGCGAGCCGGTAGAGCCAGGCGAGCAGTTCGG
>CAZVDN010000010.1:2096-13127 GCA_964625665.1 uncultured Streptomyces sp.
CCAGGTCGTGAATTTTGCCGTTACTGCATAATCCGCCCTGGCGCGGATCAGGTTCATCCAGACATCCTGATACAGTTCCTCGGCAACGCCGCGGTCACCGCACTGGCGCAACATATAGCGGTAGACCGCGCCCTTGTGGCGGGAATAGAGCAGATCAAAAGCACCGGCGTCGCCATCCCGATAGCGTTCCATCAATTCTTCGTCGCTGGCAATCCCGTCCGCAGGCCTGGCGACGAGAGTATGCGCAAGCCGGTGCGCAACGGCAACCCTCATGCGCAACGCATGCCGACCATCACCACGCCGCTCAGTTGATGTCAGGGACAAACTGCCCGGGAAACGGCGCCGGACGGGCGATCGCCGGCGACCGGATCACGCCCTGCGCCTGCAAATTGCGATAACTGTCGTAATAGAGGGTAATGACCTCGTCCGGCGTCGCCGATGCCCGTTCGAAATTCGTGTAACGCACCGGTGCCTGCTCGCTGGCCCCGTGACCGGTGCCCAGGCTTTTTTCAGCCGGGAGCGGCGGCGAAGCTGCAGGCTGACGGATCGATTTCTCTGCGACGTTGTCCGCCATCGAGTCAGCTGACGCATTGGGGCCGGCCGATTCCAGCCGGTGCGCCTCGCGCTTCTGCTCCCAGATGCGCCCGAGGCCGACTGTCGGTTCGTTTTTCCGGCGGAATACCGCCACGCCGATCACGCCGACATTCTCCGGCCGGCCGCTGCGCGCGGCGTAACTGTTTTCCAGTTCGGTGAAATAAAAACGCGCCACATGCTGCAGGCTCTTGCGCCAGCCGCTGATGGCATAGGACACCCCCGCGCCGAAGACATAGCCGGTCTGGCTCCAGTGCGCGGTTTCGCCCGATACCGCATTGACGCCGTCGACCGAAACCACCGTCATGATGTCGGCCGATTGTCGATTGCGGATCGTCACCTGATACTCGTTGCCGGGTTTGCCGACCACGTAATAGCGGCCGCCATGAAAATAAACCGGCAGGGTCCGGTTTTCGGCACGGTCGTAAACGGTGACATCGACCAGACTGCCGACCGCCTGCGCCTGCGCTGTCAGCAAGGCCAGGCCGATAGCAAAAATGAAATGCGTAAAGCGCATGGTGCTCTCCCTCGGTTGGACACCACATCGATGTCCAACCTGCAAACGGGCGGGCGGCCGATTCGGGGTTAAACGGGCCGAAAAAAAAGCGCGGCCGGTTAGCCGCGCCTTTTGAGCCTTACGCCGTGCGCCCTATTTGTTGAGCACTTCCGGATTCAATACATTCACCGGCTTGCCGGCCGCGTAAGCCAGAATGCTGTCGACCACCGTGCCGTAATAGCTTTCATAAGTGCCCGCTTCGACATAGCCGAGGTGCGGCGTGCAGACAACGTTGGGCATTTTGAACAGCGGATGGTTGCCGCCGACGACCGGTTCGTCTTCATAGACGTCGATCGCACCGAATCCGGGGCGGCCCTTCTTCAGCGCTTCGACCAGCGCACCGTCGGCAATCAGCCCGGCACGGCTGGTGTTGACCAGCAAGGCGGTCGGTTTCATCTGCGCCAGGTCAGCCGCCGTCACGATGCCGCGCGTTTCCTTGTTCAGCGGAATGTGCAGACACAACACATCGGCGCCGGCAAAAAACGCCTCGCGGCTGGCCGGCACTTCGTAGCCCAGTTCTTTGGCCTTGGCTTTCGACGCATCACGGCCCCAGCAGGTGACCTTCATGCCGAAAGCCTTGCCGACCTGCGCGGTCACGCTGCCGATCTTGCCGAGCGCGTAAATGCCGAGTGTCTTGCCGTGCGCGCCGGTGCCGACCGTGGTCTGCCAGACGCCCTGCTTCAATTGCTGGACCTCGTGCGGAATACTGCGCAGGCTCGACAGGATCAGGCCCCAGGTCAGTTCGGCCGTCGCATTGGGCAGACCGCCGCCGGCAGCGGCAACGATCATGCCGCGCGCCGTGCATGCCGCGAGATCGATATGACCGACATTGCGGCCGGTGTTGCACAGCAGTTTCAGGCTCGACGGCAGTTTTTCGACCAGCGCCTTGGGCAGCGGTGAGCGCTGCTGCGTCATAATCAGCGCCTCGAAACCTTCGAGGCGCGCGGCGAATTTGGCGGGGTCTTTTTCCGTGTCGCGGAAAACCTGAATGTCATGCCCCTGCAGGCGCGCTGCGCAGGCAAGCTTGCGAAATGCGTCCTGATAATCGTCGATGACTGCGATCTTCATGCCGTGTTCCCCCCGAAAATTCCGTATTATGCACCGCTGCGCCGCACGAGAGTGCCGCCCCCGGTCATCAGGACGGCGTTGGCCCAGAACACGGGGGCGACGCCGAACATCGAACCGATGGAACCCGCGGCAACCGGAATCACCACGTGCATCGCATTGTTGATGGCGAGCCTCAGCCCGAGCGCCTCACCGGTGCGCCCCTGCGGTGAATGCGCATAAATCAGGATGGTCGACAGCGGCTGGCCGCAGCCGAGGCTGAGGCCGAGCAAAAATCCGAACAGCGTCAGCACCAGCATGCTTTTGACAAGCGGGAAAACCATGAAGGCTGCGGCGCCGAGAAACAACGAATAAGACAGCAGGCGCGCCTCGCCGGTGCGCCGCGCGAGTGCCGGCATGAGCATGCGTACCGTAAACGCCGCGATGCCGACCATGCTGAGCACCAGACCGCTTTGCGCGGCAGACAGGCCGATCGAGTGACCGTAAATCGGCATGTAGAACTCGAACAGATCGGTAGCAGTCAGCACTGCGGTGCTGCCGATCAGGGGGCCGCGCAACGGCCGGTGCTGCCAGAGTTCGCGCGTGGCGCGCGTTTCCCCCTCGCGGCCGTCTCCGCTCTGCGGAGGCGCATGTATTTCGCGCAGCGCCCGCGAGGTGGCCAGCAGCGTCAACGGCAGCAGCGCGAACAACGCCACAAAAAGGTAAGTCGCGCGATGGCCGAAGTGATCAATGGAAATGCCGGCGCCGAGCGGCCCGAAAAATCCGCCGGCCGCAATCATCAGGCTGTAATTGCTGAAATTGCGGGTGCGCGTCGTGTCGCTGCTGATGGTGCCGAGCATGTTCTGCACGGCAACGTGATAAAAAATGAAGGCCACGCCGAACACCACTGCCGACAGCGCCAGCGCGGGCATGGTCGGCATGGCGAACGGGATCAGCATCCCGGCCACCGCCCCCGCGGAGCCGCCAAGCATCGGCAGGCGCGGGCCCTTGCGGTCGGACAGGCGCCCGGCATAGACCGCCAGCAGCGCAGGAAACAGCGCGTAGAGACCGATCATGATCCCGATCAGGTACTGCGGCGCGCCGAGTTCAATCGCGAACAGCGACACCATGATCCGGCTGGCGCGCAAACAGATGACGTTGCACAACACCACCAGCAGAATGAGATAGACATTCATGGCCGCTACCGCGATCCGGTCGGGAAATTTCAGCGCCGACTATAGCAGACCGCCGCGGATGGCAGCCCTGCGCCCGATCCAATACAATGCGGCGACGGCAACCCCAAGGATCGCGCGTGAAAAAAATTCTGGTGACCGGCGGTGCCGGATTTCTCGGCTCCCACCTCTGCGGCAAGCTGCTCGCGCTCGGTCACGAGGTGCTGTGCGCCGACAATTACTTCACCGGCGGCAAACAAAACGTCGTTTCACTGATCGGCCAGCCCTACTTCGAGCTGATGCGGCATGACATCACCTTTCCGCTCTATGTCGAGGTCGACCAGATCTACAACCTCGCCTGCCCCGCCTCGCCGGTGCACTACCAGTTCGATCCGGTGCAGACCACCAAGACCTCGGTGCACGGCGCAATCAACATGCTCGGCCTCGCGAAACGCGTCAAGGCACGCATCCTGCAGGCCTCGACTTCCGAAGTCTATGGCGACCCCGAAGTGCACCCGCAGCCGGAAGGTTATGTCGGCCACGTCAACCCAATCGGCCTGCGCAGTTGTTACGATGAGGGAAAACGCTGTGCCGAAACGCTGTTCTTCGACTACCACCGCCAGCACGGCGTCGATATCAAGGTGGCACGGATCTTCAATACCTACGGCCCGAAAATGCATCCGAACGACGGGCGCGTGGTCAGCAACTTCATTGTGCAGGCGCTGCGCGGCGAGGACATCACGATTTACGGCGACGGCTCGCAATCGCGCTCGTTCTGTTACGTCGATGATCTGATCGACGGGCTCGTCAGGCTGATGGACAGCGCCAACGGCTTTACCGGCCCTGTCAATCTGGGCAACCCGCAGGAAATCACCGTAGCCGAACTCGCCGAAACCATACTGCGGCTGACCGCATCACGCTCAAAACTGGCCTTCAAGCCGGCGGTCGCCGATGATCCGAAACAGCGCCAGCCCGACATTGCGCTGGCGCGCGCGGAGCTCGGCTGGCAACCGCACACGCCGCTGGAAGACGGTCTGCGCGAAACCATTCGCTATTTCAAACAAACGCTGGCCTGAGCGCCGCGCGTCCGGCCGCTCAGTCGACCGCGACCGCGTATCTTTTGTAGCGCGGATCATCCAGCAGATGTTCGTAGGCGTGGCCGATGTGCCACAGCAATCCCTCCGCGGCATCCGGTGCGAGCCACGCAATCGCCGGCTCACGGGCGAAGCGCCGCATCATGGCCAGCACGCAATACATGGCGGTCTGATCAACGAGCCACGATTCCGGTTCGCGCTCCAGCATCGCCATGGCGTAGTTGCTCACCGCGGAAAAAAAAGCGATCGCCGCCGGCGTCGGATTGGCAACGATGATATTGGCAATGATGTCGAGCCAGGGCGAATCCATCGGCACGCGCGGATTCAACGCCATATCCACGCCCTGCGCCTTCGCCACCAGCTCCGACAAGCCGCTCTGAACGATGAAATCGACATCAAGGCAAAGAATCGGCCGCGCATACTGCGCCAGCCAGCGGCTCATGTGCACGAGTCGGCCGCAGGCGTACCAGGCGCGCCGCTGAAACGGCCGCTCAGCCGGGAAAGGACTGTGTTCGGTGGTCAGCACAAACCGTTTCAGGCCGCTGCGCGCGACTTCTTGCCGCACCTCGCCGACGATACCGTCATCCGGATCATAGACGTGCAAATGCAGCAGGCCGCGGTCCGGCGCGTGATCGGCAAACGAGCGCAGAAAGGGCACCCCGAACTTGCGCACATAGGGCGGATCGCAGGAGATCAGCGTAACGTAATCCGCATCCGCCGCGCTGCCGACGGCAAACGCGATCTGCGGTGGCTCCATCACGCGTGTCGGAGCACTGACCTGCGTCCACATTTCAGCATCAAACGAAACGAGCCGCGGATAAATAAAAGTGCCTGCGTCGGCAGCGGCTTTTTTGAATGCAGCCTGTGCCTCATCGTAGCGGGTCAGCCTTGCCAGCGCGCAACCGCGCCGGGTCTGCGCCTGATGTTCGCCTGGCACCACCCTGAGCACGATATCGAGTTCGGCCAGCGCTTCCTCAAAACGCCCGCAGGCATGGCGCAGTGTCGCAATGCCGGTGCGTGCGGCGGCAAACCCGGGTTCAAGCGCCAGCGCGCCGTGCAGACAATATTCGGCCTGATCGATTTCGCCGGTCTTCCAGTAACAGATCCCCAGATTGGTCAGCGTCACCGGATCGGTGCGCACGCACAGGGCCTGATCAAATACCCTGATAGCCTCAGCCCAGCGATATTGCAGCATCGCGACGCGACCCAGGGTCGCCAGCGCATCGGCATCCGCGGAATCAGCCGCAATCAGTTTTTCGCACAGATCGCGCGCCGCCGGATAGTCACCGGCCGTGATCAGGCGGTCTGCTTCTTCAAGCGATCCCGCCGATGCGTTTGTTGCAGATTCATCATTCATGCCGGCGATTATGACAGACTGCGACATAGCCACGCCCGGAGCGTTGCCCTAAAATCGCGCTGCCATGCCCTCCCCCTTGCGCGCGCTGCGCCACCGCAACTTCGCTTATTTCGCCGCCGGGCAGTCGATCGCACTGATCGGCTACTGGATCCAGCAGATTGCAGTGAACTGGCTGGTCTACAAGTTGACCGGGTCAGCAACGCTGCTGGGCGTGCTGAGCTTCGCCGCCAATATGCCGATCCTGCTGCTCGCACCGGTCGCCGGCATCTGGGCCGACCGCTTCAATCGCCATCGCATGATGCTGGCGACCCAGGTCCTCGAAATGCTGCAGGCGATCGCGCTTGCCATCCTCGCCTACGGCGGCTGGATCGAGATTTGGCACATCGTCGTGCTGACCGTCATGCTCGGCTTGTGCGTCGCCGTCGAACTGCCGGTGCGCCACGCCTACCTGCTCGAACTGATCGACGATCGGCAGGACCTGCCCAACGCGGTCGCCACGACTTCTCTGGTGGCCAACTGCGGCCGGCTGATCGGCCCGTCGATCGCGGGGCTGCTGATCGCGTGGTTCAGCGAAGCGACCTGCTTCCTGATCAATGCCATCTCCTATATTGCCGTGCTGGTCAGCTTTGCCTTCATCCGCGTCAAGCCGCAGCAGACCACCGGTAAACATGCGCCGGCGCTGCGCGGCATCTGGGAAGGCCTGCAATATGCGTGGCACACCGTGCCCATCCGCCTGCTGCTGACGCTGCTGTCACTGCTGGCGCTGACGGCCGCGCCCTACAGCACGCTGATGCCGGCGGTGGTGCACGAAGCCTTCGACGGCAATTCGCAGACACTGGGGTTTCTCGTCGGTGCCGCCGGTTGCGGTGCCGTGTGCGGCACGCTGCTGCTCGCGTCGCGCGGCAACGTGCGCGGGTTGCTGCGCTTCATCATGGCCGCCGCGCTGCTGGCCAGCTGCGCGCTGGTCGCGCTCTCGCAATCGCGCCTGCTGCCGCTTTCACTGGTGCTGATGGCCGTCATCGGCGGCAGCATTCTGGTAACCTCGGTGTCCATCAGCATGATCCTGCAAACCATCGTCGATGATGACAAACGCGGCCGCGTCATGAGCCTCTATACGGCCGCCTTTCTCGGCGTGGTGCCGCTCGGCGGCATGATCGCCGGCGCGCTCGCCGACCGCATCGGCGCCACTAACACGCTGCTGGTGGCCGGACTGGTCTGCATGACCGGCGCCCTTTATCTCGCACGCAGGCTGCCGCACCTGCGCCGCGAAATGCGCGCAACCTACGCGCGTCTCGGACTCGATGCGGCGTCCTGAATCCAACCCGATCATCATGAAAAAACAAACCGCAGCCCAACACCCCGACGCCGCCGAAGTGCAGGCGCGCGTTCTCCTCGGCATCGCCGGCAACCGCACGCCGGGTCTGCATTTCCCCGGCTATTTTCTCGGCATCTCGCGGCCGCGCATCGACGGCGACACGGTCGATATGTCGGTGCCGTGCACGCCCTTTACGCGCGATGCCGACGGCGCCATTGATCTGACCGCGCTGTGTTTTCTGGCCGACAGCGCGCTCGCCACTTCAACGCGCAGCCAGGTCGCACCCGGCGCGCGGCTGGCGACATTGCACCTGCAGATGCAGTTCACCGGGCGCCATGCCACCGCCGACATGCATGCGCGCGCGCATTCGACCGGTGCCTGCGTTGACACCGCAGTGCGCCAGTTGATGGCCACCGCCACCATTGAGGGCACCGACGGCGTGGTCTGTCATGCCAGCGGCGAATTCGCTGCGCTCGACCCGCCGCCCGGCGTCGCGCTGGCACCGCTACCTTGGCAACTCGAGGTGCCGCCGCAACCGCCAGCACTGCGTCCGCGCGATCTGGCCGCTGATGAAAAGCCGGTGTTTCGCGCCTGCAACAGCGCGCTGGCCAAGGCCATCGATCAACCGTCGTTCATTCAACAATTCTGGGGCGGACTGCCGCTTCGCGGCGAGGGCAGCGCGCGCACGCGTTTTGTCATCGGGCCGCATCTGACCAACCGGGTCGGCCATGTGCAGGGCGGGATTTCAGTCGGCGTTGCGGCACGCTGTGCCTGCGCCGCAGCGCCGGCAGGCATGATGCTGTCGAACATTACCGCCTGGTATATCAGCCCCGGCCGCGGCAAAGCGCTGATCGCCCGTTCACGCACCGTGCACGCGGGCAAGACGATCGCTGTGGTGCGCACCGAAGTCAAAAACGACGCCGGCGCGCGCGTGCTCGAAGTCGTTACCCACCACGTGGCGCGCAGCCGCAACTGACATCGCGGCTGCGGCTTGCTGCAGCCTCAGTCCGCGCGCGCGCCCGAGGCTTTGATGATTTTTGCCAGCTTGGCGTGTTCGGCCTTGATGTAGTCATCAAATGCCGCCGGCGTGCTGTAGATCGCCTCGACGCCGAGATTGGCAAAGCGTTCCTTGACGTCGGTCGTCTGCATCGCCTTGACGATTTCGACGTTGATGCGCGTGACCACCGCCTTGGGCGTGCCGGCCGGCACGAGGATGCCCCACCAGTTGTCGAATGCAAAACCGGCAACGCCGCCCTCGGCTACGGTTGGCAGTTCCGGCAGCAGCGGCGTGCGCTTTGCACCGGTGACGGCGAGTGCACGCAACTTGCCGCTCTTGACGTGCGGCACCGCCGGCGGCGCATCGGAGAAAACCAGCTGCACCTGGCCCGCGATCAGATCATTGACCGACAACACCGTGCCTTTATAGGGCACGTGCGTCATGACCACACCGGTCAGTGTCTTGAACATTTCGCCGGCCAGATGCGCCGGCGAGCCGGCGCCGCCCGAACCGAAGTTCAGTTTTCCCGGGTTGGATTTTGCATACGCCGTGAGTTCCTGCACTGATTTCACCGGCAGCCCAGGGTTGACCACCAGCACATTGGGGCCGGCCGCCACCAGCGAAATGCCGGCGAAATCGCGCAGCGAGTCGTAGCCGAGCTTCGCGTAGAGCGACGGATTCGCCGCGATCGGCGTCATGTTGCCGACCAGCAACGTGTAGCCGTCGGCCGGCGACTTTGCCGCCAGTTCGCTGCCGATGCCGCCGTTGGCGCCGGCGCGGTTATCGACGACGATCTGCTGGCCCCAGGCTTCGTTGAGCTTCTGGCCGACGATGCGCGCGATGATGTCGGAGGTGCCGCCCGGCGGATAGGGCGCGATCATGCGCACCGGTTTGCTCGGATAGCCGGGCTCGGCCGCGACCGCAGTGAATGCCGCAGCCGACAACAACATCATCATGCTCGATTTGAAAAGTTTCACCACGTTCTCCCCGTTGGTTGAGCGGCGACAAGGCGCCGGGAAAAAATCATTCGGCACTGATCTTTGCGGCACGCACGACTTTCACCCATTGCGCGATTTCGCTCTTGATGAAAGCACCGAACTGTTCCGGCGTGCTCGCCATCGGCTCGGCGCCTTCACCGGCGAGTTTGTCGCGCACATCAGTTGCACGCATGGTCGCCGCCAGTTCGCGCTGCAGGCGTGTAACTATCTCCGGTGCCACGCCGGCCGGCGTCAGCAGCCCGAACCATGAAATGACGCGATAACCCGGAAGTCCCGCTTCGCTGACCGTCGGCAGCGCAGGCATGATGGCCGAGCGCTTCTCGCCGCTGACCGCCAGCACATGCAGGCGCTTCGCCTTGACGTAGGGAATGGCCGCGGTGAGATTCGGAAACATGATCTGCACCTGGCCGCCGATCAGGTCGGTCAGGCCCGGGCCGCTGCCCTTGTAGGGAACGTGCACGAGTTCGATTTTCGCCATGCTGGTAAACAATTCGCCGGCGAGGTGGGTTGCATTGCCGTTGCCGGCCGAGGCGTAATTGAGCTGGCCGCGCCGCGTGCGTGCCAGCGCGATCAACTCCTTCACCGACTGCACCGGCAGCGACGGATGCACCGCCACACAATAGTGGCCGACAGTCAGCTGGCTCACCGGCAGAAAATCGCGCACGAGATCGTAATCAAGCTTGCGATAGAGGCCGGTATTGATCGCCTGTGCGGGCGTCGCCATGAACACGGTGTAGCCGTCGGGGGCCGCTTTCGCCGCCAGTTCGGCGCCTAGATTGCCGCCCGCGCCGGCGCGGTTATCGACCACCACCTGCTGTCCGATCTGTTCAGACAGCTTTTGCGCAATCACGCGCGAGACGATATCGACTGCACTGCCCGGCGACGACGCCGCAATGAGGCGCACCGGTTTGGCTGGATAGTTCTGCGCCTCGGCAATCGCCGGCATCACCAGTAACAGAAAGAGGAAGCGCTTCATTCCGCCTTGATGCCCGACGCCTTCACCACTTTGGCCCATTTGGCGATTTCATTGCGGATGTAGGTGCCGCACTGTTCAGGCGAACTGCCGACGATTTCAAAACCGACGTTCTCCAGCCGGTCTTTGACTTCGGGAATTTTCAGCGCGCGCAGAATTTCACCGTTCAGTCGCATCACTACCGGCTTCGGCGTGCCGGCCGGCGCCATCACGCTGTACCAGGCGCTGGCCTCGAATCCGGGATAACCGGCCTCGGCGATGGTCGGCACGTCAGGCGTGGCCGGCGAGCACTGCGCGCCCGTAACGGCGAGCGGCCGCAGTTTGCCGCCACGGATGTGCGGCATGACCGACGACATGCCGCTGACCATGACCTGCACCTGGCCGGCGAGCAGATCAATGACCGCCTGTCCGCTGCCTTTGTAAGGCACATGCTGCATCTGGATGCCGGCCGAACTGTTGAGCAGTTCGCCGGCGAGATGACCGAGGCTGGCGACGGCAGCCGAGGCGTAATTGACCTTCTGCGGATTGGCTTTGGCATAAGCCACCAGTTCACGCACGGTTTTCACCGGCACCGAGGGATGCGCGACCAGAATGTTTGGCGCCACGGCGAGCAGCGTCACCGGCGCGAAATCCTTCATCGGATCATAAGGCAGCTTGGCGTAGAGACTGGGGCCGATCCCGAGATTGGCAATGTAGCCCAGCACGATGGTATGGCCGTCAGGCGCGGCACGCGCAACGATTTCGGTGCCGATATTGCCGTTGCCGCCCGAGCGGTTGTCCACCACCACCTGCTGGCCCAGCGCATCGGAAAGTCTTTGCGCAAGCGTGCGCGCCAGCGTGTCGGTGCTGCCGCCGGGCGCAAACGGCACGATGAAGCGCACCGGACGCGTCGGAAAGGCAGGGTCGGCAGCGACCGCGGTTAGCGGCGCGAGAC
>CAZVDN010000010.1:13137-25621 GCA_964625665.1 uncultured Streptomyces sp.
CGCGCACGCAGCGTCTAGCGTTTGGCAGCGCGGTCGTCGGCACGCCAGCGTTCCCAGGCGAAACGCTGGTCGCGTTGAATGCTTTCGTCCTCGAGCATCTTGCGCACAAGCGCAGTGGCCTCGGATTCGTAAACGCCCTTGCGCTTCTCGAACGCCCAGCGATGGCCGCGCGGAAAGACCGGCGACTTGAGGATTTCCATGAATTTCATCAGCGTGCTCCGCGTGGCTGGTGGGATGACGACCGCAGAAGTGATTCTAGCGCATACCGGGGAACATGCCCGGCGGCATTCCGGGCGGTCCGCCGGCGCCGGGCTGGCGCGGTTTGGCAATCAGGCCGGCACGGTCTTTGAGCAGCGGCTCCAGCGTTTTGCCGGCGACCACAAATGTCCACGCGCCCAGTTCCTTTTCCGCCTTGAGCCGTTCGTCGAGTTTGGTCAGCGCATCGGCGAACTGCTTGTCGAGACGCTCCTTGTCCTCGGGCTTTTCGCCCTTCTCCGGCTTGCGTTCGCGCGGCGGTTCGCCGGCAACCGCGACCGTCAGATAATAATCATCGCTCTCGGCCTTCTTCGCGATCTTCACGGTGTAGCTGAGGTTGTCATAGGTTTCGGCAACAAACGTCCGCGCCTTCGCCAGCGCATCGGCCTTGACGTCGATGGCGACGTCATTGAAGGCAAGACCGGCCAGCGCATTGACTGCGCCCACTGCCGCACTCGCATCGAGTTCACCGCCGCCGTCGGCGAATTTCCACTGCCCGTATTCCTCGGGGCGCGAAATTTTCCACTGCGCGCCGTCGCCGCTGACGGCAAGTGCGCGAATGCGTTCGGCCTTGAAGAAATTCTTCGCCAGCCAGCGCCCGGCATTCGCTTCAGCGACCACCAGCGCATCGGACACCACCAGTACCGTCGGGCTGCCCGGCATCAGCACATAGCGGCCGACCGGCGTCTGCGGCTTGATCGGCAGCGGACTGTCTTCGGTCTTGATGACTTTTTTGCCGAGCAGAATGCTCGCCATCGACTTGCCGGCCGCATCGAAGAGTTCAAGCCGCGTGCCCTTGGCATCCGACTTGGCATCAGCTTTGTCATCGGCCTTGGCGTCCGTCTTGGCGTCCTTGCCCGGATCCACCAGATTCAGGCGCGGCAACAATGATTCGCCAACGCTTTCGGTCTGCACCACCTTGAGGTCCGTCAGCTTAATTAGCAGGTCGCCGATGTCCTGGTTGTTCGCGCCGTAGCCGTTGCGCTGCTCGACCGTCCAGCGCTTGTCCTTGATCAGCAGGCGCACGCTGCCCTTGCCGTCGGTCAACTGGATCTGCGCGACGTCGTTGACGGCGAGTTTCTCGAAGAGCTTTGAACCGATTTTCGCGTCGGACTTGCGCCATGCGCTGAGGCCATTCCAGAACAGCGCGAGCCCGGCGCCGCCGAGGATGGCCACCAGCCCGAGCAGGATCAGAAAGGATTTGCGGTTCATTTGGCAGCCACCTTGCGCCGGCGCACCACGGCCAGCGCGACACCGAGGATCACCACCAGCAACGGCACCGTGCCGATGTTGATGAGCTTGGTCCAGAACTGCAGTTGTTCGCTTTCCTCACGCAGGTTTTTGCGCAGGTCTTTCAGGTCGCGTTTGGTGTCGGCAGTTTTCTTGCGGAAATTATCGACCTCGGTCTGCTGCTCGGGCGTCAGGATCGAGCTCTGCGTGCCGCCGCGCTGTTTCTGCAGCGCCGTGAGCTTCTCCTGCGTCTGCTGCAGCGTGTCTTCGAGTTCCTTGATTTTGCCGAGGTAGTTCTGCTGCGCACGCGATTCCATCTGCTGGATCACTGTCAGCGGCCGCGTGAAGGCGGCACGGCTGCGCAATCCGGTCAGATCGAAATCGCCGGCGACCTGCTCGACGAGGCTCTGCGCGAAGTTAAGGTTGCCGTTGCGCGGTACGATCACCTTCTGGCCGAACACTTCCTGCACCTCGACCGCGGCGTTGTCGGTCAGCATGTCGACGTCGGAAACCAGCACCACGGAATTTTCCTGCGCCGATTCCTTCAGCGACGTGTCGGCTTTGGCCTCATCGGCCTTGGCCTCGCCCTTCTTCGGGTCGCGCGGCGGTTCATAGGGTTTCGGCTTGCCTTCGGGGAAGGCCGTTTTGAACTTGCCGGACACGCGGATCGCAATCGGATACGGCGTGCCGTTCGGCTGGAAGCCGCGCGTCGACGGCTCGCCCGAAAGCGTGGCGATGATCAGGTCGGCGAGCATCGCATTGGGCGACGATTGCACCAGCGTCGTTTGCGTCAGGCCCTCGGCCGGTTTGCCGGTGAAGACACTCGCAAACGGAATCAGCAGCTGGCCGACACGGCTGGTCACCACGTCGTCCTTGTTCAGCGCGTCCTGCGGCAGCGACAGCAGTGTCGGCAGTATGCGCGGGCCGGCACCGCTGGCGTAAGTCAGGTCGGCAACGACCTTGCCCATTTCCATGCCGTAACCCCAGTGCTTGAGCAGGCGATAGAAGGTGGACTGGCCTGCGGCCGTGCCGCCCAGCGGGTTCTGCATATCGGGCTGCTGGTCAAAGTAGGCGTAGGAATCCATGAAGGCGATCAACTTGCCGCCGCGCAGCACAAACTGGTCGATCGCGTATTCGGCGGTCTCCTGGATGTCGCGCGGGTGGATCACCAGCAGCACCTTGATCTCGTCGGGGATCTTGTCGGTGGTGAGGTCGATCTTCTTCACCGTGAAGAGGTTCTGCAGCTCGGTCATCAGCGTCCACGGTTCGGTCGGCTGCTGCTTCTTCATGGGATTGAGCGGCTGGCCGAGCACCGGCAGGCCGCTCATCACGCCGATCACCGGCTTGGTGGTCGAAGCGACACGCGTAATCGCGCGCGTGATGTCGTACTCGAGCAATTGCTCACGGTCCGGCGCCAGCACCGGCAGCGGGAATTTCTGGTCGAGAAACGCGACCGACAGGCCGAGATAGAACTTTTCCTGGGTATTGGTCAGCTGACCTTCGATGCCGTCGAGCGTTGCGGATTCCTCTGCATCGGAATCGGGTTCCGGATTGAGCCGCTCGATGACGACCTTGCCGCCGCCGGCGCGCGCAAATTCGCCCAGCAGGTCTTCAACGCGTTTGGCGAAGGTCTTGAGGCCGACCGGCAGCGCGCTGTTGCCCTGCGAATAGTAATAGCGGATTTTGACCGGCGCTTCGAGCTTGGAGAGGATGGCCTTGGTGCCGGGCGACAGCGTGTAAACGCTGCCCTGCGTCAGGTCGGCGCGCAGATTCAGCGAACTGATGATGAAGTTCGCAGCAATCAGGATTACGATCAGCGCGGCGACGCCGCCGGCCGAGTACAACAATTGTTCGAGGTTTTTTTTGTTCATGATCTGTTCCTAACCCGCGCGATGGCCGCGAATGACCACGCCCGTGGTAAACAGCGCAAACCCCATCAGCGAGGCGAAAAACATGACGTCACGCAGATCGATCACGCCGCGCTGAAAGCTCTCGAAGTGCGTCATGACGCTGAACGAGGCGATGGTCTGCACCACCGCCGGATTGGCCCAGCGCACCAGCAGGTCGGTGACCGGCGTAAACCCGGCGAGAATAAGAAACAGGCACAACATGACCGAGACGATGAAGCTGATGACCTGGTTGCGCGTCATCGCCGACGTCATGCAGCTGATGGCGAGATAAGCGCCGGCGAGCAGCAGGCTGCCGACGTAACCGGCGAATATGACGCCGTTGTCCGGGCTGCCCAGCCAGTTTACCGTGATCCAGACCGGAAAGGTCAGCGCCAGGGCGATGCCAAGAAACAGCCATGAGGCGAGAAACTTGCCGACGATCGCCTGCCAGGTCGTGATCGGCATGGTCAGCAGCAATTCAAGTGTGCCAAGGCGCCGCTCTTCGGACCACAGGCGCATGCCGGCGGCCGGCACCAGGAACAGGTAAAGCCAGGGGTGCCATGTGAAAAAAGACACCAGCGACGCTTCGCCGCGTTCGAAAAAGTTGCCGACGGTAAAGGTAAAAAACCCGGTCATCAGCAGGAAGATCACCAGAAATACATAGGCAACCGGCGACGTGAAGTACCCGCCGAGTTCGCGCTTCATCAGCGCCTTGATATTGGACCAGGCACCCATCAGGCAGCCCTCCTTACCGTATCGGGCAGGGTAATGCTGCGGAACACATCGTCCATGCGGCCCTCTTCAACGTGGATTTCGTCGAGTTTCCATTGTTCGCGCTGCGCCAGTTCCGCAACGCTGCCGACAAAAGCCGCATTGCCGCCGCGCTGCTGCGGATAAGCACGCACCACGGCGAGACCGCCGTGCTCGGAAAGAATTTCGCTGCGCGCTGCCACGCCGGCGAGCTTGGCCATGATCGCCGCGCCAGCCGTGCCGCGCACCGACAGATGCACTGCGCCGGCCGTTTCGGAACGCGCCTTCAGTTCCTGCGGCGTGCCGTTGGCGACGACGTGTCCACGGTCGATGATGATGACGCGTGAGCAGGCCGCTTCGACCTCCTCGAGAATGTGGGTCGAAAACACGATGGCCTTCTTTTCGCCCATGCGCTTGATCAGCCCGCGCACTTCGTGTTTCTGGTTCGGATCGAGGCCGTCGGTCGGCTCATCGAGAATCAGGATGTCCGGATCGTGGATGATCGACTGCGCAAGGCAGGTGCGGTGCTTGTAGCCCTTGGAGAGCGTGTCGATGGTCTGATACAGCACGCCTTCAAGCATGCAGGTTTCCACAGCGCGAAAAATCGCCTTTTTCTTGGCGTCGCCGGTCATGGCCCGCAGGTCGGCGGCAAACGCGAGAAAGCCGTAGACCGTCATGTCGGCATAACCCGGCGCATTTTCCGGCAGATAGCCGATCAGGCGTTTGGCCGGCAGCGGGTCTTCAACGATGTCGAAACCGCCCACCGTCACGCGCCCCGAAGTCGGCGGATAAAAGCCGGTGATGATGCGCATGGTGGTTGACTTGCCGGCACCGTTGGGCCCGAGGAACCCGAGCACCTCGCCGCGCTCGACGCTGAAAGACACGTCGTCCACGGCGCGTTTGGCGCCGAACGTCTTCACCAGATTCTCTACTTTGATCATTGTCGTCCTCCACCACGTCAGCCGGCGGCTGCCGGTGCGCGTGATTTTTTCGCTTGTATGGGGTCGCACTGCCGCTTTTCAAGGCCCGCGCTCCTATCGACCCCGGCCACCGCGGGAGGTTCCCGCAAAGGCCGAAAGCCGGCGCCCGTGCCCGTAATACCGGTTCGCGCGCCCGCAGACCCGCTGTGCGGGCGCTATTATCGCAGGTTTCCCGCGGGATGTGCGCCAACCGGGGAGTACGTGGTGCCGGGTGCAGGGATCGAACCCGCGACCTTCGGTTTACAAAACCGCTGCTCTACCGACTGAGCTAACCCGGCGCGCGGGCGATTTTCGCATAGAGGGCGCTAGAGACGCCACAAGCGGACACCGGCATGTTCCAGTGCAGAGCGGTCAAGCGCCGATTTGATGTCGATGACGCACCCGCCGGCAGCAAGCTTTTCGACGAAAACGGTTGTCGACATTTCAAGAAATTGTCGATGGGGCACCGCAAGTACAACAGCGTCGGCTCGCGGCAGCGCTTCCCAGCCAACAAGATCGATATCGTATTCATGTCGCGCATCGGCGGCATCCGCAAGCGGATCATGCACGTTCACGACGGCACCCGCATCGCGCAATGCGGCAATCACATCGGCCACTTTTGAATTGCGGAGGTCAGGCACATTTTCCTTGAAAGTCAGGCCAAGCACATTGACGCACGCGCCCTTGATGCCTCGCCCTGAACCGGCGAGCTGTTCTGCGATCTTGTCCGCAATGTACTGCCCCATCCCGTCATTGATGCGGCGGCCCGCCAAAATGACCTGGGGATGATATCCGAGCTGCTCCGCCTTGTAGGTCAGATAATAGGGGTCAACGCCGATGCAATGACCGCCGACCAGGCCGGGCCGGAAGGGCAGAAAGTTCCATTTGGTACCGGCAGCCTCCAGTACATCGAGGGTGTCGAGTCCCATGTGGCCGAACAAAATCGCCAGTTCATTGATCAGCGCGATATTGAGATCGCGTTGCGTATTCTCGATCACCTTGGCCGCTTCTGCGACTCGGATCGAGGACGCCGCGAAAACCCCCGCCTTGACGATGGTCGAATACAACGCCCCGACCTTTTCGAGAGTGACTGCATCATCGCCGGAAACCACCTTCACGATGCGTGAGAGGGTATGTTCCTTGTCGCCAGGGTTAATGCGTTCCGGAGAATAGCCAATGTGAAAATCCGTCCGCCAGCGCATATTCGAATGTTTTTCCAGGACAGGAATGCACACTTCTTCTGTGGCGCCCGGATAGACGGTTGATTCGTATACGACAATCACGTCCCGTTTCATGTGCCGCCCGACGGTTTCGCTGGCCGATATGAGCGGCCCGAAATCGGGATTTCGAGAATCATCAACCGGTGTCGGCACGGCAACCACGATGAAATCGGCCTCACCAAGTCTCGCCGCATCGCCTGTCAACTGCAAGCGGCGTGATGCACGAATGTCGTCTGCCGACAGTTCGCCGGTACGGTCGTGTGCCCGCCCTAATTCGGCAATGCGCGTTTGTGATCGGTCGTAACCGATTGTCGGATACACCTTTCCGAATTCGACGGCCAGCGGCAATCCCACATAACCCAGCCCGACTACGGCGACGGTCTGCATTGCAATCCTTCTCCGATCCACTCGCGCAACCCGCCAATCATCTCGCACCGCCATTACCTGCGCGCGCAATATACCAATCGATCGCCGCACGCATGCCGTCAACAACCCGATGCGTCGGCGCATACCCGAGAAGACTGCGCGCCTTGCCGATGTCAGCCTGCGAAAAACGCACGTCGCCGTCACGAAATGGCCGGTAATGCGGCTTGAATGACTCGAGATGTTCAAAGCGCTCGGCCAACAGTACGCGGATCATTTCAAACAATCCATTCAGCGTCGTGCGATCCCCCAGAGCGACATTGTAGACACGGTTCAGCGCATCCGGATTCTGCTCGGTTGATGCCAACAGATTCGCCTGCAGCACGTTTTCAATGTAACAGAAATCGCGAAAGGTTTCGCCATCGCCATAAATTTCAACCGGCTCATTAGAGATCATGCCGGCAATCCAGCGTGGAATCACCGCAGCATAGGCGCCCTGCGGATCCTGGCGAGGGCCAAACACATTGAAATAACGCAAGCCCACCGTCTGCATACCATAGCAACGCGCGAATACGTCCGCATACAACTCATTGACGTACTTGGTCACCGCATAAGGCGACAGCGGCTTGCCGATTTTTTCCTCGACTTTCGGGAGGTCCGGATGATCGCCGTAGGTCGAACTCGATGCGGCGTACGTAAAACGGAACACACCCGCGTCGCGTGCCGCCACAAGCATATTGAGAAAGCCGGTTACATTGCATTCATTAGTCAGCATCGGGTCCTGCAACGAGCGCGGCACACTTCCGAGCGCCGCGTGGTGCAAAACATATTGCACGTCTTCACACGAGATACGGCAATCTTCAAGCGAACGGATATCACCTTCAACAAACCGGAAATTATTCCACTGCGCCGCCGTTACCCGGGCGCAAACCTCATCGAGATTGGAACGGTGGCCGGTAAAAAAGTTGTCCAATCCGACCACCTTTTGGTCGAGTTTGAGCAACATCTCAAGCAGATTTGATCCAATAAATCCGGCGGCACCCGTAATCAGCCAGGTTGCCGGCTTTGCGGCCAGCCTTGATCGCACCCCGTCAATGCGCGCCACGATCAGTTGCCCACCTTGAGGTGCCGATCAAAAAACGCCATGAACAGGTCGAACGCCTGCTGCTGGATCGGCTCCGGCTGAAACGAGCCGTCGGGTTTTCGATAGATATAGGGATAACCGTGCGAGGGATGGTCGAAGCTGACCAGCGTGGAATCCTTGCCGGCTTCCAGCATCCATTCATGCACGAGCTTGAAGATGCCCTGCAGGTGATCATGATCGCGGGCCAGATGCAGGATCGGCGTGTTGATGCGGCGGATGCGCTCCATGGCGCGTGGCTTGTCGGCGTTTTTGCGAACGACTTCGATGTCCTGATACTGGATTTCAGTGCCCTTGCGCGGCGCCGACGGCCCGGTATCAACGCTGATGAATTCGTGCGATGCGCCTTCGATGGCCACACCGGCGCCGAAATTCATTTCCGCAGCCACCTTCAGAATCATCTCGCCACTGTGGCTGACGCCGATCGCGCCGATTGCATCGGAATTCACATAGGGCAGGGTGCGCAGATATTTGAAAATCGCAATCAGGTCGTCAGAGTCGAGCGTCGGCGACGATTTCAGCGTGCGCCGCGCGCCGCCGCTGACATCGTCCGGCAGGTTTTCGGCGCGCGCGATGTTTTCATACAGATGGGGCACTTCGTTGCGGTAGTTGACGTAGACCACCACATAGCCGCGCGCGATCATCTCGTCCTGCATCGAGGCCAGCAGATCGACCTGTGCTTCGAGGTGGGGCACGCCGCCCTTGCCGTCGCCGCGGCCCATGGTAATGACAGGAAACGGGCCGTCACCGGCCGGCTTGCGAATGCCGATCGGCACGTAGATTTCATCGCGCGTCAGCACGAAGGTCAGTTCCAGCGGAATCGAAGAGCCGCGCACAGGGCGCGTGATGCTGTAGCCGTGCGGCGGCAGTTCTTTGGCGATCGGTGCGTTCATTGAATAATTCCTGTCAGGGCACGACGTCTTCGGTAAACCACTCGGTCGGCAATTCGTGTCCGTTCCCGGCCGCCCGCGCCTTGCGATAGAGCGCCTCGCCGACGGCGGCAAACTGCAAGCCCAGACCCGGCAGATTGACGAAAACGGTTTTCTGTTCAGCCGACTGCCGCCCCTGCGCCAGGCCGGCGACCAATTCAGCGAGCGTCGGTGCCGCTGCGACATCAAAACCCTCGATGGCATGCCGGTTCTTCGGCAGAACCACGCCAGCGGTCTTGCTGACGCTTTCATGCACCACGCGATCATTCAGCGCGGCAATGTCGGCATTCAAGACCACGGCCGGCTCGAGTTCCGGTCCGCGGATGGTGCCGACATGCATGCCGGGTTCGACCCAGCGGTTGACGAATACATTCTGCGACGCATTGGTCGCGCAGAGCACGATGCCTGCGCCGCGCACCGCTTCTTCCGGCGTGGCCACAGCGCGCAGTTTGACGCCGACCGACTCGCCCATTTCGCGGCAGAACGCTTCGCGTTTTTCACGCGTCGGACTGTAGACGCGGATCTCATCAAGCTTGCGCAGTGCGGCGATCGCCATGACGTGGCCGCCGGCCTGCCAGCCGGCGCCGATCACCGCCACCGTCGTCGCATCCTTGCGCGCGAGATAACGCGCGGCCAGCGCCGAGGTGGCGCCGACGCGCATGCGCTGCAAAATGCCGTCAGGAAATATCGCCAGCGGTTCGCCGGTCTCGACGCTGAACAACAACACAAGGCCCGTGTAACGGTTGCCCGGCGCCAGCGGCAGCTTGACCTGCCGCTTGTTTGCAAACGACAGAATATCGGAGTTGATGCGCACCACGCCGATGCCGGTGCTCTGCACGACGCCCCCCATCATCTTCAACGAATAAACAGTATCGGTGCGGGACGTCGTCGTGACCGCGTCCGAACGCACCGCATTGGCAGCGCGCCCTTCGGCGATGTCGCGGTAGACCTGCTCGAGCGCGGCGATGCAATCGCCCATCGTCAGCAGTTTTTCGGCGTCGTCGTTTGAAAGTCTTAACATGATGGTGAAAAACCGTATGCTTTTTTTGCGCGCGGGGCGCGATTTCGCCTGTCCGGACAGTGCCGAAGATGCGCACGATTTTAGCACCCGCGCTTCTGCCGCGTAGCGCGTCCCGCCCTCCCGGCAATTATTCCCCGCCGCGCTCTTTACAGCGAAGCAGTCGCCCCGTATCGTGGCGGCTCCCGTTCGCACGTGAACCCATCCCGCAACAACACTGTCATGACTTTTCATATTCCTTTGCATTGCTGCAGTGCCGGCGTGGCTGCGTTGTTGTGCTGGTCCGCCGCAGCATTTGCCGCCTTTCCGGAAAAGCCCATACGCATGATCGTCATCTCCTCGGCGGGCGGCTCGACCGACATGGTCGCGCGCGCCACTGCTCGCGCGCTTGGCGACGGCCTTGGTCAAACGGTTGTGCTGGACAACCGGCCCGGCGGTGGCGGTGTCATTGCGGCCGATCTTACCGCAAAAGCGCGCCCCGACGGCTATACGATCCTGATGGCCAATACCGCGCACACGGTGCAACCGAGCCTGCACGCCAAACTGCCCTACGACGCGATCAAGGACTTTGCGCCGGTCAGCCTGGTCGCGCTGACGCACAGTGTGCTGCTCGTGCACCCTTCTCTGGCGGTAAAAAGCGTGCGCGAACTGGTCGATTACGCGAAAGCCAATCCGGGCAAACTCAACTACTCGTCGGGCACCAACGGTTCCTCGGCGCACATCGGCGGCGAACTCCTGAAACTGATGGGCGGCATCGATCTCGTGCGCGTGCCCTACAAAGGCACTGCGGAAAATCTCAACGCACTGCTCGCCAATGAAGTGCAGGTCAGCTTCGTCACCCTGCCGGCGGCGCTGCCGCTGCTCAGTGCCGGGCGCCTGCGCGCCATCGGCATCGGCGGCCCGCGCCGCGCCGCCCGCCTGCCCGATGTACCGACCGTTGCTGAAACCCTGCCCGGCTACGACATCGGCACCTGGCACGGTGTGCTGGCGCCGGCCGGCACACCGGCAGCGATCGTCGCACGCATGAGCGGCGAGCTCGCAAAAATGGCGCGCAATCCGGAAACGCGCGAACAGGCGGCCACACAGGGCCTCGAACTGGTCGGCAGCACGCCGGCAGAACTCGACACCTATATTCGCAACCAGATGACGCGCTTCGCGCGCATCGTCAAGACCACCGGCATGAAGGTGGATTAGAAACACGGGAGCCTTCAATGCTGATTGCCGACGCACAAGTCCATATCTGGGGGGCCGATACCCCGGAGCGGCCATGGCCCAAACGTCAGGGGCCGCATCGCCCGAATCCGCTGGGCGCCGATGAACTGCTCGCCGCCATGAACGAAGCCGGCGTCGACCGCACCGTGCTTGTGCCGCCGGGCTGGGAAGGCGAACGCAATGATCTCGCGCTGGCCGCCGCCGCCGCGCATCCCGATCGCTTCGCAATCATGGGCCGGCTCGATCCGGAAAAGCCTGGCGCCATCGAAGCGCTTGCCGGCTGGCGCAAGCAGCCTGGCATGCTCGGCATACGGCTGACGTTTCATACCGAATGGCTGTTGCCGCTCCTGACCAACGGCAAGCTCGACCTGTTCTGGCCGGCTGCCGAACGCGCCGGTGTGCCCGTCATGGTGCTGGTACCGCACAAGCTGTTGCCCGTGCTCGAACCGATCATTGCGCGCCATCCCGGCCTGCGCTTTGCCATGGACCACCTGTCGATCCCGACCAAGACGCGCGGCACTGAAGCGTTTGCCGGGCTCGGCCAACTACTGGCACTGGCGAAATATCCCAACCTCGCGGTGAAAGCATCGGCCCTGCCGAGTTATTCGACCGAGAGTTATCCCTATCGCGATCTGCATCCCCATTTGCGCCGCGTCTACGATGCCTTCGGCCCGCGGCGCATGTTCTGGGGCACGGATTATTCGCGCCTGCCCTGCACCTATCGTCAGGCCATCACGCTCTTCACGGAAGAACTGCCCTGGCTCAGCGCCGAAGACAAGGAATGGATCATGGGGCGCGGATTGTGCGAATGGCTGGGCTGGCCGCTGCCTGCGAACGAACAATAAACGTTTACACAAAAACCGCGCGCCGCCCCCGCCTCAATCGAGCGGCGCCAGCTGCTGCGGCAGCGGAATCAACGGCATCGGGCGTTCGCCCGGCACCGCGGTGCGCGCGACATTCATGATCATGGCGTTAGTCGCGTAATAGCCGACCACACCGAGAATATCGACAATGCCGGCCTCGCCGAACAGTTGCAGCGCGCGCGCATAGGTCGTATCGCTGACGCCCTTGTTGGCGTACAGCTCGGTGACAAAATCGTAGACAGCCGCCTCGTCGTCGCGGAGTTCGACAGGCCGCCGGCCCTCGCCGATGGCATCAATCACCGGCTGTGCCATGCCCGCCTTCAACGCATAAGGCACATGGCCGTTCCATTCATACTGGTTGCACCAGTGCCGCGTAGCGAGCATGCCGGCCAGGCGGTTGAGGCGCTTGTCGAGTCCGCATTTGAAGCGCACATACTGGCCGACCTTCTGCATGCAATCGGCGAGTTCCGGGCTGCGCAGCATCGCACCGTAAGGGCCACGCACCGAGCCGCGGGACGACGACAGGTCGGCGGCGACTTTTTTCTGCAGCTCATTGTAGTTTTCTGGCGCGAGCGGCGGCATGCGCTCGGGCAACACCGTGTAACAGACCGTGCCGTTGGCGGCGCCGTTTTTGCCGGATGCAGACATTGAGGTT
>CAZVDN010000010.1:25631-26610 GCA_964625665.1 uncultured Streptomyces sp.
TCCTTTCGATTTGATGGCCGGTCACTGCAGCGCGCAAGCGAAACGCGATGCGCGATGCGGTCAGCGCCCATCGGTTACTCGGCCGCGCGCTGCAAGCGGCGACCCGGCAAGATTACTTGACGATTTGCAGCTTGGGCTTGCCGCCGCCCGCGGGCGGCGTCGGCTCGGGGGTCGTTGCCGGCTCGCCGGCGCCCTCGACCGGGTCGGCGGACTCCGGCGCGAAAAACAAACCCTGATTGTTTTCGCGCGCGAATATGCCGGTGACGGCGCCGATCGGGATCGCACATTCGCGCGATACGCCGTTGAAGCGCGCCGAGAATTGCACGCCGCCTTCATCAATCGTCAGGCGGTGCGTGGCATCCGGGCTGATGTTGAGCACGATCTCGCCGTTCTTCACGTATTCAAGCGGCACACGCGTCTGGCTGTCGACCTTGACCGACAGATAAGGCGTGAGGCCACTGTCGCTGCACCACTCGAAAATCGCGCGGATCAGGTAGGGCTTGGTCGAGCGTTCGCGTGCCATGACGATGCAACTACTTCCGCATGACCTTTTCGGATGCGGTCAGCGAGTCGATATAGGCCGGGCGGCTGAACAGGCGTTCGGCGTATTTCATCAGCGGCGCGGCGGTCTTCGGCAGCTGGATATCGTAGAAATCGAGGCGCCAGAGCAGCGGCACGATCGCCACGTCGAGCATCGAGAACTCCTCGCCGAGCATGAACTTCTGCTTGGCAAACACCGGCGCAATCTGCGTCAGGCCGTCACGGATCGCCGCGCGCGCCTTGTCGGCATTGCGCTGCTGGCCTTTTTCCAGGGTCTCGACATGCGAGAACAGTTCGCGCTCGAAACGGAACAGGAAAAGGCGTGCCCGCGCGCGCATCACCGGGTCGGCCGGCATCAGCTGCGGATGCGGGAAACGGTCATCGATGTATTCATTGATGATGTCCGATTCATACAGAATCCGATCGCGCTCGACCAGCA
>CAZVDN010000011.1:0-26578 GCA_964625665.1 uncultured Streptomyces sp.
CGGCATCGGCAGTCCCGGACATCTGGCTGCGGTGCTGCTCGAATCGATGGCGAAAATCCAGATCACGCACGTGCCCTACAAGGGCGGCGGGCCGGCGATCACCGATTTGCTGGCCGGTCACGTGCCGGCGTTTTTCGCGGTCATCTCAACCGGTGTGCCGCATGTACAGGCCGGCAAAATCCGCGGCATTGCCGTCACCGGCAATCGCCGCGCCGAGGCGGTTCCCGACGTGCCGACCATCGCCGAATCCGGCGTGACCGGCTACGCGGCGACCAACTGGTACGGTTTGCTCGCGCCCGCGAAAACGCCGCCGGCCGTCATTGATCGCATCAACCGTGAAATGACCGCCGCGCTGAAAGCGCCCGAAGTGGTCGAAGGACTCAGGTCGCGCGGCATCGATTCGGCGCCGAACTCGCCGGCGGAATTTTCCGCGTTTATCCGCGCCGAAGCAGTGAAATGGCGCCCGGTCGTGATGCAATCCGGCATCAAACCGGACGGCGCCTGACGCCGCCGCTCACGCTTCGACCGGCAGGTCGGCCCGCGAGGACCACTCGTGCCAGGCGCCGATGAAGTTGCGCGCTGAATTGATGCCCGCATAACGCAGCGCGTAAACAGCAAGCGCTGAACGCGCGCCGCGGTGGGAGTACAGCGCAATGTCGTGGCGCTGGTTGATCTCCTGCTGCATGAGCAGCGCAGCGATCGCCTGCGGCGGCTTGAAACGGCCGCTCTCAAGAAATTTCGTCCATTCGATGTGTTTGGCGTGCGGCACATGGCCGCGTCGCGCACAACAGGGCCGGCCTTCCCTGCCTGCCCACTCGGCATCGTCGCGCACGTCGATCACCCAGTAATTCCAGGTGCCCGCGCGGCGCATCACATCGTCGATGCCGGCGAGAAAACCTGTCGCCAGCGAGGGTTTGATCTGCTTGGTGCGCACGGTTGCAATTTCGGTGCTCAGATCCACCGGCCCGCCGACCCGCTTCCAGAAGTTGAAGCCGCCATGCAGCATGCGCGCATTGCGATGTCCGAGAAATTCCAGCATCCACAGTTCGCGCGCTGCCCGCGCACCGGTGTCTCCGTCGTAGACCACCACCGGCCGGTCCATTGAAACACCCGCGATCATGAAGCGGTTTGCCATCGCTTCGACAAACGGCTTCAGGCCATCGAGCCGCGTATCCCCGGCAAACAGGTCGCCGGTTGAAAACGGCACGGCCCCCGGGATATGGCCCTTCTCGAAATCCTCGTAGGGGCGCGCGTCGATGATGACCGCATTGCCACCGAGCAACTTGACGAGTTCGTCGGGTTCGATGAGAAAACCGACTGAATCAAACATGCCCTTCCTCTTTAAAACTGCGGCAGCGCGCTTACGCTAACCGCCGAAAAACCGGTCGAGTTCCCGCCAGGTCTCATCCGGCGCCTGCTCGGCGGGATAGTGTCCGCTGGGCAAGGCAATGCAGCCGGTGATGTTTGCAGCGTAATGCGACCACGCCTCGGTAAAATTATAAAACTTGGCGGTGTGGCTTTGTCCACCCACCAGCACCAGAACCGGGCATTCGATGCGGCGACCTGCGTCGAAGTCGGCCTTGTCCATCTCGAAATCCAGGGACACAGTAGCACGATAGTCCTCGCAGACACCGTGAATCTGCTCTGGTGTGCAGCAGCGGATGTATTCCCGCATGGTCTCTTCGCTGATGCCGCCCTTGCCGATGCCCTGGGAACCGAGCTTGAGGCGGATGTAATACTCTTCATTGCCCTTCAGCAGGCGCTCCGGAAAATCATAGGGCTGCGCCATGAAGGCCCAGTGGTAGGAATTGACCATCCACGTCCTGGTGACGTGCGTCCAGACGTGATGCGTCGGCAGGATGTCGATGCTGCAGAACTTCAGCACCTTGTCCGGATGATCGAACGCCATGCGGTAGGCAGTGCGCGCGCCGCGGTCGTGGCCGGCAACGAAAAACGACTTGAAGCCGAGCAGCGCCATCACGTCGACCTGGTCCTGCGCCATGCGGCGGAAGGTGTAATTGCTGTGGTCCGGCAGGCCGCGCGGTTTGCTGCTGTCGCCGTAGCCGCGCAGGTCGGTGGCGATGACGGTGAATTTTTCCGCGAGCCTCGGCGCGATCAGGTGCCAGTGCACATGCGTCAGCGGATTGCCGTGAATCAGCAACAGCGGCGGCCCGCTGCCTCCGATCACGCCGTGGATTTTGCATTGCGGATCGCTGGTGGGCAGATCAAACGTGCGGAAACCTTCAAACATGTGCAATCCTGTTGAGTCTTTAAAAAAAATGCCACCGCACCCGGAGATGCGATGGCACATCGGTCACTGCATGACGGCCGGCCTTACTTGTCGATGCCGCCCATCAGCAGGTATTTGATCTCGACAAATTCCTCGATGCCGTATTTGGAACCCTCGCGGCCGATGCCGGATTCTTTGACGCCGCCGAACGGCGCGATTTCGTTCGAGATGATGCCGGCGTTGATGCCGACCATGCCGTATTCGAGCGCTTCGGCCACGCGCCAGATGCGGCCGATGTCGCGGCTGTAGAAATACGAAGCGAGACCGTATTCCGTATCATTTGCGCGTTTGATCAATTCGTCTTCCGTCTTGAAGCGGAACAGCGGCGCGACCGGACCGAAGGTCTCTTCATAAGTGATCTTCATGTCAGTGGTGACATTCGCCAGCACCGTAGGCTCGAAAAAGGTGCCGCCCCTGGCGTGGCGTTTGCCGCCCGTGACCACCTTCGCGCCCTTGGCCACGGCGTCGGCGATATGCTCTTCGACCTTTTCCACACCGGCCTTGTCGATCAGCGGGCCCTGCACCACGCCGTCCTCGAGGCCGTCACCGACTTTCATTGCCGCCACTTTCGCCGCCAGCATCTTGGCGAACCGGTCGTAGACGCCGTCCTGCACGAAGATACGGTTGGCGCAGACGCAGGTCTGCCCGGTATTGCGGAACTTGGAGGCCATCGCGCCTTCGACTGCCGCTTCCAGATCGGCATCGTCAAAAACGATGAACGGCGCATTGCCGCCGAGTTCAAGCGAAACTTTTTTCACCGTGCCGGCGCATTGCGCCATCAGCAGCTTGCCGACCTCGGTCGAACCGGTGAAGGTGAACTTGCGGATGATCTTGCTTTCGGTGAGTTCCTTGCCGATCGGACCGGACGCCCCGGTAATAACCGAAATCACGCCCTTCGGAATGCCGGCGCGTTCAGCCAGTTCGCAGAGCGCCAGCGCCGAATACGGCGTGTAGGTCGCCGGCTTGATCACCATCGTGCAGCCGGCCGCCAGTGCCGGACCGGCCTTGCGCGTGATCATCGCGTTCGGAAAATTCCACGGCGTCACCGCCGCGCAAACGCCGATCGGCTGCTTGATGACGACAATGCGCTTGTCGGCCTGGTGCGTGGGAATGGTATCGCCGTAAATGCGCTTGGCTTCCTCGGCGAACCATTCAATGAACGATGCGCCGTAGGCGATCTCGACGCGCGACTCGGTCAGCGGCTTGCCCTGTTCGACCGTCATCAGAATGGCGAGGTCTTCCTGGTTTTCCATCATCAGGTTGAACCACTTGCGCAGTATGGCCGAACGCTCTTTGGCCGTCTTGGCACGCCACGCCGGCATGGCTGCGTTGGCCGCTTCGATGGCGCGGCGCGTTTCCGCAGTGCCCATGCTTGGCACGGTGCCGATCTGCTCGCCGGTCGCCGGGTTGTAAACGGCGATGGTTTTTTTGTCGTCAGCGTCGGCCCATTGGCCGTCGATATAACACTGCTGGCGGAACAGGCTCATGTCCTTGAGTTTGATCGCCGGTTTCACTGGGGTCAGCATGATGTTTCCTCGTGCGGATTTTGAATCTGGGAAGCGGCGCCTTCTGCGCCGGTTTGAGCGCCTCATTATATCATCGGGCCTTCCACTCTCCGGGCTGGCCGGCGGTCTGCAACAGCGGGCAATCGCCGCAATTTTACGGCTCCCGAGACATTGTTCCGGCCTGCATCCACTTGGCGCTTGACGGTAGCCGAGCCGCGGATATATAAACACAATTGGCTTCGGTCAATAACGGTCTCCGGTGCTTTGTACTGTCGCAGCAATGACCATCTTTAACGACAACAGGGGGTTCTGATGAAATTTTTCTCGAAACTGATTAGCCAGATTCTCATCGCCAGCATGGTTCTTCTGCCGTTCACCGCGAACGCCGGAATGATCGCGACCGATCAGGTCGTTGCGAGCGCAGCTGCCCAGGCCAACCGTGACAAAGTGCTCGGCTTTGTTGCCCGCGCCGATGTGCAAAAACAAATGGAAACCCTCGGCCTGACGCCGGCCAATGCGGCCGACCGCGTTGCCGCCATGACCGACGAAGAAGTGCAACGCGTCGCCGGCAAAATCGATTCGCTGCCGGCTGGTGCCATGTCGAGCGGCGGCTGGTGGGCGGTTGGTATCGTCATCATCGGCCTGATCGTCTGGTACGTTTACAAATAACAGACGTTCCATGTCCGGAATTAAAGCCCGCTTCCTGGCGGGCTTTATTTTTTTGTGCAGCCTGCTGTCCGGCTGCTCGATCATTGCGCCGCAGACCAGCGTGCTGCGCGCGCAGCGTCCGGCCGACCTGCCGCGCCAGATCGAGCTCACGCAGGTGCCGTTTTTCCCGCAGGAAGACTATTACTGCGGGCCCGCCGCGCTAGCCATGGTGCTGAATGCGGCTGGCGTCAAAGTCAGCCCCGACGATCTGGTCGACCAGGTTTACCTGCCCGGCCGCAAAGGCAGTTTGCAGGTGGAAATGGTCGCGGCAGCGCGCCGGCGCGGCCTGGTCGCCATCGAACTCGCCCCGCTGATGACCGATATGCTGCGCGAAATCGCCGGCGGCACGCCGGTCATTGTGCTGGAGAACTACGGCCCGTTCAGTTTCGCGCCCGTCTGGCACTATTCCGTGGTCGTCGGCTACGACCTCGACCAGTTGATCGTCATCCGCCGTTCCGGCGTGCAGCAACGGCGCCCGACGCCGCTGCCGATTTTCGAAAAAATCTGGAAAGAAGAAAAATACTGGGCGATGATCGCGGTGCCCCCCGACCGCATGCCGGCGACGGCCACCGAAACCCAGTACGCCAGCGCAGTGGTCGCCCTCGAGCGCATCGGACAAACCCAAAGCGCGCTGACGGCCTATACAACCATGCTCAAACGCTGGCCGACCAGCCTGTCAGCGTTGATGGGGCGCGGCAATGCAGCCTATGCGCTCAAAGACCTCCCCACGGCCGAAGCGGCGTTCCGCGATGCCGCCAAAGCGCATCCGGATTCGGCGGCATCGCTCAATAATCTGGCCAGCGTGCTCGCCGAACGCGGCAACCTGCCCGAAGCCCTGACCGTGGCCGAACGCGCCGTCGCGCTGGGCGGCCCCTTATTGCCGCAAACCAGCGAAACGCTGGCGGAAATCCGCGAAAAAGCTGCGGTAGCTGCCCGCGAGCAGGCCGCGCGGCAAGCGGCCGAACAGGCAGCAGCTGAAGCGGCACGCGCAGCCGCAGCGGCCACCGAGGCCCGCGCCAAACCCGCGCCGGAAACGCGAAAACCGCCCGCCCGCCGGCGCAAACCCGCCACTATTTGAAGGTTGCCGCTTAAGGCGGCTTAACAAACGGCCAGCTGCGGCCGTTAACGGCCTATGTCGCAGTCATGTCGCCGGCCCGTGGCCCTGCAACCCGTATGCCGATTGCCGAACGCCTTAAAGCGGTGCAGAAGCGCCGAAAACGCACCAAAGTTAAGCCTTGGTTTTGTAAGAAAATCATTGTTATAATGCGCAAATATTGAACACGGCGCAGCCAACCACAGCGACACCAAACACAATGTCCAATTTCCTTGCCCGCCTACGTCTTCCGCTGCTGTCCGGCCTCGCTGTTCTGATGCTGCTGTCCGGTTGCGCCAGCACCAACAATCCGCGTGACCCGCTCGAGCCGCTGAACCGAGCCGTCTATCAGGTCAACGATGCGCTCGACAAGGTCATCATGAAACCGGCGGCCACGGTCTACAAAACGGTGCTGCCGCAGTTCGTGCGCACCGGTGTGACCAACTTCTTCAGCAACCTCTACGACATTCTCACGGCGCTGAACAACCTGCTGCAGGGCAAGTTTGCCGATGCGCTTTCGGACACCGGCCGCATTGCCGTCAACTCGACCGTCGGTGTGCTTGGCCTGATCGACGTCGGCACTGAAATCGGCCTCGAAAAGCACAAGGAAGATTTCGGCCAGACCATGGGACGCTGGGGTTTCGCCGACGGCCCGTATCTGCAAATGCCGTTTTTCGGCCCGAGTTCGTTCCGCGACGCCGTCGGCACCTTCGTTGATTTCAAGGCCGACCCGATCAAATGGATCTGGAAAGACCATGTCGCCACCCGCAACTCGTTGTGGGGGCTGTTCACTGTCAATCTGCGCGCCAACCTGCTCGACTCGACCAAGATTCTTGAAGAGGCCGCTCTCGATCCCTACGAATTCCAGCGCGATGCCTATCTGCAGCGCCGCCGCAACCTCGTCTATGACGGCAACCCGCCCCCGGAAAAAGACATGGAAGACATTCCGGAGCTGAAGGTCAAGCCGCGCACCGAACTTGACGATCCGAGCCTCAAACCGACGACCGGTGCGGTGGATGCGCCGAAGACCGACGCGGTGACCGAACCGCGCGTCGAGCTGGCACCCGTCGGTAACCCAGCCGCCACGCCGGTTCTGTAATTGTTTTGGCGCGACCGCCCGGTCGCGCCGCTCCCTTCAGACTGAATTACTGCGCCGACTTGGGCGCGGTCGGCGATGTCGCCGGTCTGACGTTGTTGATCACGGTCATCGCCGAACTCACCAGGCTCGCCACATCCGAGAGATTGGCCGGCACGATCAGCGTATTGCCCGCCTTGGCCAGATTGCCGAAAGCCTGAATATAGATTTCCGCGACCTTGAGGTTCGCCGCGTTGATGCCGCCGGGTTCATGCATGGCCGCTGCCACGGCGCGAACCGCCTGCGCATTTGCCGTCGCAATGGTCGTGATCGCCTTTGCTTCGCCCTCGGCCCGATTGATCGCGGCCAGCCTCTGCCCTTCGGACTGCAGGATCGCCGACTGCTTTTCGCCGTCGGCCAGATTGATTTCCTGCTGACGCTGGCCTTCTGATTTGGCGATCAACGCGCGCTTCTCGCGTTCCGCAGTGATCTGCGCCTGCATCGCGCGCAGTATCGCTTCCGGCGGCGTGAGGTTCTTGATTTCGTAGCGCAGCACCTTCACCCCCCAGGTGCGGCCCGCCTCGTCGAGCACCGATACCAGCTGGCGATTGATCTCGTCGCGGCTTTCGAACGTTTTATCGAGCTCCATCTTGCCGATCTCGGAGCGCAGCGCGGTTTGCGCCAGCTGAGTGATTGCGGCAATGTAATTCGACGAACCGTAAGAAGCCAGCCGCGGATCGGTCACCTGAAAATAAATGATGCCATCGACCCCCAACTGGGTATTGTCCTTGGTAATGCACACCTGCTCGGGCACATCGAGCGGCACTTCCTTCAGTGAATGCCGGTAGGCCACATGGTCGAAAAACGGCCAGATCACATTGAGGCCCGGCTCCAGCACCGAGCTGAAACGCCCGAGACGCTCGACCACCCAGGCCTGCTGCTGCGGCACGACGCGGATAGACTCAATTGCCAGCACGATGCCGAAAGCGATGATGAAAAAGGCCACCAGCGTGCCGCCCGACGCCACATTCATGGCCGCCAGAACCGCCGTCAACACAACCACCACGATTAATTTCGGAAACATAAATCCTCCAATGGTCGGAACAACTCAGACTGCAGCAACAGACACCAACAGGGTATTGCCGTCGACGCTGCGGATATGCAAAACGCAGCCGGCGGCGATCGGCCCGTGATCCACTACGCGCGCGTCCCAGATCGAATTGCGGTAGCGCACCCGCGCCAGTCGGTCCGCCTCGCTGCTCCACGCTTCGAAAATGACGCTTTGACCGACATCGAGCGATGCGCCGCCCTTGGCCTGGGCCGGTGCGCGATAACGGCTGACACCGATCACGCCGGCCGCGGCAACCGCCACCGCTACGACGGCAGCCAACCAGAATGACTGTTGAAAATAGGCGGCGCAGGCACCGGCGAACGCGGCTGCCGCCAGCACCAGCAGATAAAAGGTGCCGGTTGCCAGTTCGGCGATGACCAGCGCAATGCCGGCAATGATCCACACCAGGGTCTGATCCATCACACCTCCTTCAATCGACAATACACTGCGCAGTATTCGCGGACAGCCGTGCCCTGCTAGTTGAGGCGCGCCGCAGCAGACTGCAATTCAACCATCTGGCTGCGCACGCGATCGGCATCCTGCGCCATCGGCAGCATTTTCAGATAAGCCTGCAGATCGAACAACGCCGCGCGAAAACACTCAAGATTCAGATAACACATGCCGCGGTCGCGATATTCCTCGGGCTGATCCGGCGTCACGCAAATGATGCGGTCTGCGACCGGCAGCGCCTTCATCCACTCTTTTTGCTGCGCATAAATCGACTTCAGGTTGCGCAACAGGCGCAACAGCATGTCGCGGTTGCTCGCAGCCACCAGCATGCCGGCAATCACGGAACGCGAGGGCTCGGCGCTGTTGTCGAGGTGGCGCAGCCGCAGTTTCAGATCATCAAAGCTCAGTGATACGCCCCGCGCATACGGGTCGAGTATGACCGCGCCATCGCGCAGACTGCATTTGACGAGAAAGTGCCCGGGAAATGAAACCCCGTGCAGCGGCAGACCGAGGCGCCGGCCGACCGCCATATAAAGAATTGCCAGCGTCAGCGGAATGCCGAGCTTGCGGTCGAGCACATCGTTTAGAAAGCTGTTGCGCGGATCGTAGTAATTGGCCGCATTGCCGCGAAAACCGAGTTCATCGAACAGATACCGGTTGAGCAGGATGATCTTGTCCGCCGGGCTGATATCCGGCCGCAGGCGCTGGTTCAGGGCGGCGGCCAGTGCGGTAACCCGCCCGGAATACGCATCAACATCAAGGTCCGGATATTCACCGGCGGCCACCAGCAGCGCGGCCTCGACCAGATCAATGTTTTCGTCGGCACCGGCGACGATTTTTCTGAAACGCTCCGACTGCGGCATGAGGCTGCGCCCGTTCTCCGGTTATGTTGCCGCGCACAGGCGAGCAACGGTGCGATGATCTGCAGTCTGAATTATAAATCCAACCCGCACCGGCTCAGGTGGCCACGTCGTTTCCGGCGGCACGCGCTTCGAGGCTTTCCCAGCGCGCATAGGCCGCCGCCAGATCGCTCTCCAGCGTGCCCAGTCGCGCCTGCACGGTCTTGATTTCAGCGGCATCGCCGCGATAAAGTGCCGGATCGGCGAGACGCACCTGCAGCGCCGCATGTTCTTCTTCCATCGCCGCAATGCGGTCCGGCAGCGCCGCCAGTTCGCGTGTTTCCTGATAGCCGAGCTTCTTTTTGGCCGGGGCCGCGCGGGCCGCAGTGCGCGCCACCGCCGTGGCCGGCGCAATGGTATCCGCCTTGGCCTTTGCACCGGCCCGCGCGCGGATCGTCGCGCGGTTGTCGTCATAGCCTCCGGCATAGGTGCAGACCCGCCCCGCACCTTCGAACACCAGTATCTGCGTCACCACGTTGTCGAGAAAGGCGCGGTCGTGGCTGACCAGCAGCACGGTGCCGGCGTAGTCCTGCAACAGCGCCTCGAGCAAATCGAGTGTTTCGATATCGAGATCATTGGTCGGCTCGTCGAGCACCAGTACGTTGGCCGGCTGCGCAAACAGGCGCGCCAGCAACAGGCGGTTGCGTTCGCCGCCCGACAGGCTGGCGACTTTGGCGCGCGCGCGCTCCGGCGGAAACAGAAAGTCACCGAGATAGGAAATCACATGTTTGCGCGTGCCGCCGATTTCGATGAAATCCGAGCCCGGGCTGATCACCGACGCCAGCGTCGCCTCGTCATCGAGCTGGGCGCGGAACTGGTCGAAATAAGCAACCGTCAGCTTGGTGCCGCAACGCACCGTGCCGGCGTCCGGTTCGAGATCACCGAGCACCAGTTTGAGCAGTGTCGTCTTGCCGCAACCGTTCGGCCCGACCAACCCGACCTTGTCACCGCGCTGGATCACACAGGACACGTCGTCGAGGACACGGCGGCCGTCAAACTGCTTGCTCACATGTTCGAGTTCGGCGACACGCTTTCCCGAACGCTCGCCGGCGGCGACGTCGAAATTCACCCGGCCCAGCGTATCGCGCCGCGCGGCGCGTTCACGGCGCAGCTGCTCGAGCCGGCGCACCCGGCCTTCATTGCGCGTGCGCCGCGCCTCGATGCCTTTGCGGATCCAAACCTCTTCCTGCGCCAGCAGCTTGTCGAAGCGCGCGTTTTCCAGCGCCTCGGCATTGAGCATTTCATCCTTGCGTCTGCGGTATTCGGCAAAATTGCCGTCGAATCCGGCCAGCCGGCCGCGATCGAGCTCGATGATGCGCGTGGTCACACGATCGAGAAAACGCCGGTCATGGGTCACGCACAGCACGGCGCCGGCAAAACCGGTGAGCAGTTCCTCCAGCCATTCGATGCCGTCGATATCGAGATGGTTGGTCGGCTCGTCGAGCAGCAGCAATTGCGGCGCCGCCACCAGCGCGCGCGCCAGCGCCACGCGCTTGCGCATGCCGCCGGAGAGCACGCCGACGCGGTCATCGGCATTGAGGCCCACTTTTGCAATGGTCGTTTCTATCATCGACTTGGCGTTCCAGCCGCCGCTGTTCTCGAGTTGCGTCTGCAGCGTGGTCAGGCGCTCGAGCAGTTCGGGCGCATCTTCGGTTTCGAGCCGGTGCGAGAGTTCGTGAAATTCGTGCAAGAGCGCCTGCTGTTCATGCAGGCCGCCGGCCACCGCATCGAAAACATTCAGCTGCGGATCGAGATCGGGCTCCTGCGCGACAAATGCGAATGCCAGCTCCGGCTGGCGCCAGAGTTTGCCGTCGTCGAGCTTGATATCGCCGGCAATCAGCTTGAGCAGGCTCGACTTGCCGGTACCGTTGCGCCCGATCAGCCCGTAACGCATGCCCGGTTCGATGACGAGGCCGGCGTGATCGAGCAAGGCGACGTGTCCGAACGCCAGACAGGCGTTGTCGAGTGTGACCAGCGGCATGCGCTATTCAGCCCGCACCGAGATCTCAACCAGATTGTCGTCGGGGTCCCGCACGTAGACTGAACGGATCGGGAATCGCGCGCCGGTGCGGATCGACGGTTCGAGTTCGAGCGGCACGCCGTGCGCGCGCAGGCGCTCGATGACGTCCTCCAGCGGGCAGGCCGCGAGGAAACACAGGTCCAGCGACCCCGGCGTCGGATAACGCGCCTTGATGCCGGCCTCGAACCCGGGCTGATGCACGTTGATCTTCTGGTCGCCGAAGCGCAGTGCGATGCGTCCTGCGCCAAAGCGCTCGAGCCGCATGCCGAGCGCACCGGTATAAAACGCCAGGCATTTATCGAGATCGCGCGTGGTGATGACGATGTGGTCGATGCTTTGCACGATCATTTCGCCAGCTCCCTGATGTCGTTCAGGACGTCACGCGCATTGCGCGCCGGATTGACGCCCAGATAGATTTTCGCCACCCGCCCCTGCGGATCGGCCAGAAAGGTATTGCGCCTGGCGAACTTCACCAGCCAGAGGTTCAGCAGAGAACCGAAACGCGCCGCGGTCCGGCCGTCACGATCGGCCAGCAAGGCATATGGCAAATTGTATTTACGTGCAAACGCCGCATGCGTCTCGCTGGCATCAACGCTGATGCCGCACACCGCCGCTCCCGCCGTTTCGAACTCGCGCATCGCATCGCGGAACTTCGCCGCCTGCTCGGTGCAGCCGGGCGTGTCGTCGCGCGGATAGAAATAAAGCACCAGCCAGCGGCCGCGGAACTCGTCGCTGCGGCGCACAGTGCCCGACTGATCAGGGAGTTCAAATGCCGGCAGCGGGTCACCGACGCGCGGCAGCGACGCCTTGTCCGACGCGGCCGCGCGCCACAACAGTAAAGTCGCAATCAGTGCCAGTGCGACCAGCAGCCAGATCATCATCGGAGGGGCGGTTCGGGGAAAGGGACTGCGGCATTTTACGGTAAAATCTTCACGGTCATCGTGCTTAAACCGGCCGCTGCTAAAACGCCGGCGCGATGCGGTTCTGCCGAGGAGCAAACGACATGCCGATCTTCGAATACCGCTGCAATGCCTGCGGCCGCGATTTTGAAAAACTCGTGCGCCAGTCCGATCCCGCCCCCGCCTGCCCGTCCTGCTCGGGCACGCAACTGACGAAAAAACTCTCGACGTTTGCCGCAGTGACCGGCGGCAGCATGCCGGCCTTTGCCGAAGCGCCCGACGGCTGCGGTTCATGCGGCCATCCCGGGGGACCGGGCGCCTGCCAGCTGAATTGATCGTCACGGCCCTCGGACGCCGCGGCGCCTTGCAGTAGAATGATGGCCCGCGCCCCCGTAGCTCAGTGGATAGAGCACCTTCCTCCTAAGAAGGGGGTCACACGTTCGATTCGTGTCGGGGGCGCCAAGCGATGCGGAGGACTGACATGACCGACGACAGCAAAACCAAAGTAACGATCCTGACGGCGAACTACCGGATCAAGGGCAGCATCGACATCATTGCCGGCGCGCGCGTTACCGACTATTTCATCGAAGCCAAGGGGTTCATCGCGCTGACCGATGCCGAGGTCTGGGAAATCAGCGGACGACAGGTCTGCACGGCGCCCTTCCTCAACATCAGCCGCGATCACATTCAGGTCATCGTGCCCGGCGCACACTGACCATCAGCCGTTTTCACGTTTCCGGCGCACGCGTCGCAGGGCGCGCGCGCTTTTTTGCAGTGCCTGTGCAGTTTTACAAGTTCAGATAATGACGACAAAAAAAGTTGGGTGGGGACTGATAGGAACCGGCAAGATCGCAGACGACCGCATTCTTCCGGGCATCAATGCATTTGCAGGCAATGAGCTCGTCGCCGTCGTCAGCCGCGAGCAATCGCGCGCCGACGCCTTCGCCAGAAAATTCGGCGCGCGGCACGCCTACACGAACTACGCCGACATGCTGGCCAATCCCGACGTGCACGTGGTGGCCATTCACACGCCGAACGACCGGCATGCCGACGAGGCCGTCGCCGCGGCACGCGCCGGCAAACACGTCTTCTGCGACAAACCGATGGCGACCACCGTCGCCGACGCCGAACGCATCGTGCGCGAATGCGAAAAAGCCGGCGTCAAACTCGCCGTCAATTTCCATAACCGGTTCATGCCCTGCTTCATCGAAATCAAGCGCATCATCGACAGCGGCGAAATCGGCGAGGTGCTGCTGGTGCAGCTCGAAGCCAGCCCCGGCGCGCGCCCCGGCGGCACATTGTCGAGCTGGCGCACTGATCCGGTCGCGGCCGGGCTCGGCACCTCCAATTCGATCGGCGTGCACGTTTTCGACATCCTGCGCTTTCTGCTGTCGGATGAAGTCACCGAAGTCACCAGCCTGTTCGACACGCCGCGCAATGTCATGGAACAGATCGCGCTGTCGATCGTCCGCTTCGGCAAGGGTGCGATGGCGCAACTGACCATCCATGAAATCGCGCCCTACCCGCACAACGACATCGTGATCCAGGGCAGCAAGGGCCGCATCACCGGCCGCGGCCTGACGCGCAGCCGCAGCGGCGGCGTCATGGAAGTGCTCGGCAGCGACGGCAAGACGCGCACCATGGAGTTTCCGGCAATCAATGCGCACGGCGCCTGCATCGCCGCCTTCAGCGCCATGGTGCGTGATAACCTGCCGGTGACGCCGAGCGGCATCGACGGCCTGCGCAGCGTTCAATTAACCGAAGCCATGGCCAAATCGGCCTGGGACAAAATAACCGTGAGGCTTGCATCATGAGTGACCCGACACTGGGCGCATACAATATATTCGACCTGCGCGAAATGGCGCAGCGGCGCGTGCCGAAAGGCGTGTTCGAGTTCGTCGATCGCGGCACCGAAGACGAAGTCGGTCTGCGCAACAACCGCGACGCGTTCGAGCGCATCAAGCTGAAGCCGCGCACCCTGGTCGATGTCTCATCGCGCAGCCAGGACATCGAGTTCTTCGGCCACACGCACAAGATGCCGATCGGCGTCGCCCCCACCGGCACCGCCGGCCTCCTGTGGTATCAGGGCGAAATCGCATTGGCAAAAGCCGCGGCCGCCGCCGGCATTCCGTTCACCCTGGCGACCGGCTCACAGACCGCCATGGAAAAAGTCGCCGAGGCCGTGCCCGGTGCGCGCCTCTGGTTCCAGCTCTACATGTGGCCCGACCGTTCGCTGTCGCACCAGCTCGTCGAGCGCGCCAAAAATGCGGGCTTTGAAGCGCTGGTCGTCACCGTCGACGGCGCTGCCGCCGGCAACCGTGAATACAACATGCGCAACGGCTTCACCATGCCGTTCCAGTACACGCGCCGCAATATCTGGGACGTCATCAAGCACCCGCGCTGGATGATCGGCGTGCTCGCCCGCTACATCATGACCACCGGCATGCCACGTTACGAAAACTATCCGAGCGCGATCAAGAACAAGATCACCGGCCTGCCGATGGGCCGCGCCAGCATGCGCACCGATTCGCTCTCCTGGGACGACCTCAAGCAGTTGCGCGCCATGTGGCCGCGCAAGCTGATAGTCAAGGGCATCATGCATCCCGAAGATGCGGTGCTTGCCGCCGATTGCGGCGCCGACGGCATCGTGGTTTCCAACCATGGCGGGCGCAATCTCGACGTCACCATGGCGCCGATCGAAGTCCTGCCCGATGTGCTCAACGCCGTCGGCAAACGCGTCAAGGTCATCGTCGACAGCGGTTTCCGCCGCGGCAGCGACGTCGTCAAGGCACTGGCCCTCGGCGCGGACATGGTCTACATCGGCCGCTCGACGCTCTACGGCGTCGGTGCCGGCGGCGAGGCGGGTGCGGCGCGCGCCATCAACATCTTCCGTGAAGAAATCGACCGCGTGATGGCACTGGTCGGCTGCCGCAGCGTCGCCGACCTCAATCCCGACTATCTGGTGCTGCCGAAAAACGTCAAAAAACCGCAGCGCTGAATGATGTAATCGACGTTTTTGCGGCCCGGAAGGAGCGCAGCGAATTCCGGGGCGTGTGTCGGAATAACGCGCGAGACCCCGGATTGCGCTTCACATCATTCGGACCAGGAAATTCACTGCGCACCGAGCAGGCGATGCAGATGTTTTGCGAAATCCGTGTTGTCCTGATAACCGTGAAACAGGCGCGCACCGGGGCCGATCGCCCCGATCGCCACCGGTTCGACCGTATGTCCGCCGGTGCCCCAGTAGATGCCGGTCTGGCGTGACACCATGCGCGACAGCGCGCTGGCCGTGACGTAGGAATAATTCCGTTCCAGCGGCTTGCCGGCGAGGATGGCCTCGCGCAGATCGGCATCGAGCCGGAAGCCCGGGTAGTGTTTCGCCAAAAGCGCGTCGAGCACTTCGGCTTTCGGTTGCTTGCCGAGTTTTTCCGTCATGCCATTGAACGACAGCGTGATGCCGTCGAGCAGCTTCAGACGCGCCACGTCCACATACAGGCGGTTCTTGCTCGCCATCGACGACAGGTCGATCTGCGCATAGGTCGGCGACAGCCCGCCGGTCTCGTGGTCGGCCGCCACCAGCACCAGCGTATCGGGATGGCTGCGCTGGTAGTCAATCGCCACCTGCACCGCCTTGTCGAAGGCCCACAGCGCGCGCATCAGGGCCGCCGCGTCGTTGGCGTGGCCCGCCGTGTCCGTGTTTTCGTTTTCGACAAACAGGACAAATCCGTTCGGGTTGTCGCGCTCCAGCGCCTTCAATGCCGCCGCGGTCATTTCCGCGGTGCTCGGCTCCTGGGCGGCATCGCGATCCAGTTCGAGATCAAGATCCTCATTTGAAAACAGTCCGAGCAGGCGCGACGCGTTGTGCGCATTGAGCGCAGCCGTGTTGCGCACCACCTGCCAGCCCTTGCCCGCGAATGCAGCGATCACATCGAGCGCGTCCTTGCGTTTGCCGCCGGCCGTCGCCGGCAGAAAAAAATCAGCCCCGCCGCCGAGCAGCACATCGGGTTCAAGTTTCAAATACTGGTCGACAATCGACTGATACTCGCCCCGGTTGCGGGCATTGACGGCAAACGCGGCCGGCGACGCGTCGTAGACGGTTGCCGTGGTGACGATGCCGATGCGCTTGCCCCGCGCCTTCGCCGCCTGCATCAAGGTGGTATGGCTCTGCCCGTCCGGCGTCATCGAAATCGCGAAGTTGTCGACCTTGCGCCCGGTCGACATCGCTGAGGCGCCCGCTGCCGAATCCGTGACGAAGGCATTGGCCGGATGCGTGGACAGCAGACCGAGCGTGCCTTCGCGCAGCATGATGTCGGTGACCGCGAAGCCCTCGTTGCGCAAATGCCGTGCCGTGTATTTGCCGAACTCAAGCTGGGTCGGCGCCGTGCCGTCGGCGAACATGATGATGATGTTTTTCGGCGTGCCGGCCTGCCCACCGCCCGCCGGCGTGCCGGCGCAGCCTGTCGCCAGCACTGCAATGACCAGCGCAAGGCCGCGCCACCATGCCGCCATGCGTGCAATCCGTTGCTTCGCCATGTTCCCCTCCCGCGTGACTTTCGAATGTTGGGCAGTATAACCGAGCCCTGTGACAGTCTTGCTGCAGTCCGAGGGTGCTGATATGTTCGCCATCTTCCTTCTGCACGAACCATCAGGCCCTCCGTGGAAACCAAGCCGTCCCGCTGGCAATTCTGGATCGATCGCGGCGGCACCTTCACCGACGTGATCGGCCGCCGCCCCGATGGCGTGCTGGTCACGCACAAGCTGCTGTCGGAGAACCCCGCGCAGTATGCCGACGCTGCGGTCGCCGGCATACGGCATTTGCTGGGCATCGCGCCAGGTGCCGCGATTCCCGCCGACCGCATCGACGCCGTCAAGATGGGCACCACTGTCGCCACCAATGCGCTGCTCGAACGCAAGGGCGAAGCAACGGTGCTGGCCATCACGCGCGGATTCGGCGACGCCTTGCGCATCGCCTATCAGAACCGGCCGCGGATTTTCGACCGCCACATCGTGCTGCCCGAACTGCTCTATTCGCGTGTCATCGAAATCGATGAGCGCATCGGCGCACACGGCGACGTCCTGCAGGCCCCCGATGCCGCGCAGGTGCGCGCGGACTTGCAGGCCGCCTTCGACGCCGGTTTCCGTTCGCTTGCCATCGTGCTGATGCACAGCCATCGCTACCCGCAGCACGAGCGCCTGCTGGCGGCGATCGCGCGCGAAACCGGTTTCACGCAGATCTCGGTACCGCATGAAGTCAGCCCGCTGATGAAACTGGTCGGCCGCGGCGACACTACGGTGGTCGACGCCTATCTATCGCCGATCCTGCGCCGCTACATCGACCGCATCGCCGCAGAATTGCAGGGCGTGCGCCTGCTCTTCATGCAATCGAACGGCGGCCTCACCGGTGCGCAGCGCTTTCAGGGCAAGGATTCCATCCTCTCCGGGCCGGCCGGCGGCATCGTCGGCGCCGTGCGCACCGCATTGGCCGCCGGGTTCAACCGCGTCATCGGCTTCGACATGGGCGGCACCTCGACCGACGTGTCGCACTTTGCCGGCAGCGATTTGTCCGACGTCGAGCGCAGCTTCGACACCCAGGTCGCCGGCGTGCGCATGCGTGCGCCGATGATGAACATCCACACCGTCGCTGCCGGCGGCGGTTCGGTACTGCATTTCGACGGCGCGCGTTACCGCGTCGGCCCGGACTCGGCCGGCGCGCACCCGGGACCGGTCTGCTATCGCAACGGCGGGCCGCTGACGGTGACCGACTGCAATGTCATGCTCGGCAAAATCCAGCCTGACTGGTTTCCGCGTGTCTTCGGCCCGCAAGGCAATGCGCAGCTCGATGCCGGTGTGGTGCGCGAAAAATTTGCGGCCCTCTCTGAAACCATCCGCAACGCCACCGGCGACGCGCGCACGCCCGAACAGGTGGCCGAGGGTTTCATCGAGATTGCCGTGGCCAATATGGCCAATGCCATCCGCCAGATTTCGGTGCAACGCGGCCACGACGTCACTGCCTATACGCTGTCCTGTTTCGGCGGCGCCGGCGGCCAGCACGCCTGCCTCGTCGCCGACGCGCTGGGCATGACACGCATTACCATCCACCCGCTGGCCGGCGTGCTCTCCGCCTACGGCATGGGGCTGGCCGACATTAACGCCATCCGCGAGCAGTCGGTCGAAGTCGAGTTCACCGATGACAACTGCCGGCGTCTCGACGACCTGCTGGTCGATCTGGCGGTGGCTGCGCGCAATGAGGTGCTCGAACAGAATGTGCCGCCCGAACGCATCCGCGTGGTTGCGCGCATCCATCTGCGCTACGCCGGCACCGATACCGCCCTGGTGGTGCCGTTCATCGAAACTGCCGCGACGCGCGCCGCCTTTGAAACCGCTTATCGCGCGCGCTACAGCTTTCTGATGCCCGAACGCGCGCTGATCGTCGAGGCCATCTCGGTCGAGGCGATCGGCGCCACCGAATCGCTGCCATCCGCGCCGGCCATCGCCAGCGACAATATCGCGTTGCCGTTGCCCGCAGCCCGCGTGCCAATGCACAGCGGCGGCCGCGCGCACGACACGCCGGTCTATCGGCGTGACCAGCTGCGCCCCGGCCAGCGGCTGCGCGGGCCGGCCATCATTGCCGAAGCCAATGCCACCACCGTCGTCGAACCGGGCTGGCAGTTCGAAGTCACGCCCGCCAACGACCTGCTGCTGACGCGCGCCGAAGCGCGCCCCCTTCGACAGGCCGCCGGCACGCAGGTCGATCCGGTGCGCCTGGAACTCTTCAACAACCTGTTCATGTCGATTGCGGAACAGATGGGCCTGCGGCTCGCCAACACCGCGCATTCAGTCAATATCAAGGAACGGCTCGATTTCTCCTGTGCGTTGTTCGATGCCGCGGGCAATCTGGTCGCCAATGCACCGCACATGCCCGTGCATCTGGGCTCGATGGGCGCTTCCATCCGCAGCGTGATCAACGGCAATCGCGGGCGCATGAAGCCCGGCGACGTCTACATGTTGAACGCGCCTTACAACGGCGGCACCCATCTGCCCGACATTACCGTCATCACCCCGGTGTTCGACGACGCTGGCCGCGACATCCTGTTCTACGTCGGTTCGCGCGGCCACCACGCCGACATTGGCGGCATCACGCCCGGTTCGATGCCGCCCGACAGCCGCAGCATCGACGACGAAGGCGTGCTGATCGACAACTTCCTGCTGGTCGAAGGCGGCCGTCTGCGCGAAGCCGAAACCACCGCCCTCCTCTCTGCGGGCCGCTGGCCCTGCCGCAACGTCGCGCAGAATCTCGCAGATCTTCGCGCGATGATTGCCGCCAACGAAAAAGGCGTGCAGGAACTGCGCCGCATGGTCGGCGACTTCGGGCTCGATGTCGTGCATGCTTATATGCAGCATGTGCAGGACAACGCCGAGGAAGCCGTGCGCCGCGTCATCGACGTCCTGCGCGACGGCCAGTTCGAATACGCGATGGACCACGGTGCGGTGATCCGTGTGGCCCTGCGCGTCGATCGCGCTGCGCGGCGCGCCACCATCGACTTCACCGGCACCAGCGCCCAGCTCGACAATAATTTCAATGCGCCGTCCGCGGTCTGCATGGCGGCGGTGCTCTATGTTTTCCGCTCGCTGGTCGATGCCGATATTCCGCTCAACGCCGGCTGCCTGAAACCGCTCGACGTCATCATTCCCGAAGGCTGCATGCTCAACCCGCGTTATCCGGCAGCGGTTGTCGCCGGCAACGTTGAAACCTCGCAATGCGTGACCGACGCACTCTACGGCGCAATGGGCGTGATGGGTGCTTCGCAGGGCACCATGAACAATTTCACCTTCGGCAACGAACACCATCAGTATTACGAGACGATCGCCGGCGGTTCCGGCGCCGGCGACGGCTTTTCCGGTACGCATGTCGTGCAAACGCATATGACCAACTCGCGCCTGACCGACCCCGAGGTGCTTGAATGGCGCTTCCCGGTGTTGCTTGAAGCATTTTCGATCCGTCGCGGCAGCGGCGGCCGCGGCTGCTGGCACGGCGGCGACGGCGCGATTCGTCGCATTCGCTTCCTCGAACCCATGACGGCCGCCATACTCTCCGGCCATCGCAGCGTGCCGCCCTACGGCATGGCCGGCGGCGAGCCCGGCATGGTCGGTTGCAACCGCGTCATCCGCAGCGACGGCAGCACGGTCGAGCTGCAGGCTTCGGCTAAAATCGAAATGCAACGGGGTGATGTCTTCGAAATACAAACACCGGGGGGCGGCGGTTACGGCAACCCGGCAACAACCGGTAAAGACCCGCAATGAACCTTTATTTTCAGGCCTGCGCGCTGGCGCTGGCTGTAACGGCACTGCCCGCACTCGCACAAAAATATCCTGCGAAGCCAGTACGCATGATCGTACCCTATGCGCCGGGCGGCCCGACCGACATTCTCGCCCGCGCCGTCGCGCAATCCATGAGCGAAGCCTGGGGACAACCGTTCATCATCGACAACAAGCCCGGTGCCAGCGGCAATCTCGGTACGGCGCTCGCCGCCAAATCACCGGCCGACGGTTACACGCTGGCCACGGTCGGCATTTCCTATTCGGTGGCGCCCGCGCTCGACGCCAAGCTCGGCTACGACCCGATCAAGGACCTGACGCCGGTGGCGCTCTTCGCCAGCGTCAACAATCTGCTCGTCGTGCACCCGTCGCTGCCAACGAAAACCGTCAGGGAACTGATCGCGTTCGCCAAAGCCAAGCCCGGCGAAGTGACTTTCGCCTCCGGCGGCCCCGGTGGCGCGCAACATCTGGCCGGCGAACTCTTCAACAGCCTCGCCGGCATCCATATGTCGCACATCCCCTACAAGGGCAGCGCGCCGGGCCTCACCGCGCTGATTGGCGGCGAAGTCGTCGTCGGCTTCGCTGACATGCTGATCACGCTGCCGCATGTGAAATCGGGCAAATTGCGCGCGCTGGCGGTGACCGGCAGCACGCGCTCCGGTTTGATTCCAGAACTGCCGACGGTCAGTGAAGCCGGCCTCAAGGGTTATGCCGTCACCGCGTGGTTCGGCCTGCTCGCCCCCGCCGGCACGCCGGCGGACATCGTCAATCAGCTGAACGCGGAAACCGTCAAAAGCCTGAAGACTGCACAAATGAAAGAACGCCTCGCCGCGCTCGGCGCCGACGCCGCTGCCGGCAGCACCGCCGACTTCGCGACCTTTCTGAAAAGCGAAATGACCAAGTGGGCAAAGGTCGTCAAATCCGCCGGTATTCGTGGCGATTGAAAGGTGTGGCGATTGAAATGCGCGGCAACTGAAATTCCTGGAGACTGAATCATGGCCCGTGTATCCCTGATCGAAGAACGCGATCACCCTGAACTCGAAAAACTGACTTCGAAAATCCGCGGCGGCCGCGGCGGCCGCATGCTGAACATCTACCGCATGCTGTTGCACAGCCCCGCGCTTGCCGAACGCTGGCTCGACCAGGTCTCGGCGGTGCGCTGGCAGACCGACCTCGACGGCAAGCTGCGTGAAATCGTCATCATCCGTGTCGGCATGCTGAACCGCGTCGAATACGTGGTGAAGGCACATGTGCCCATGCACGCGCTGCGCGAAGGCCTCACGCCCGAACAATGCGAGGCGCTGGCCGACTGGCAGGCCTCACCGCTGTTCGACGACGCACAGCGCGCCGCACTGGCCTACGCCGATTCGATGACACAGCAGATTCAGGTGCCGGAAGCCATTTTCGCGAAACTGAAGGATTACTACACCGAAAAGCAGATCGTCGAACTCACCGTGCTGATCGGCACCTACAACATGCACACGCGTGTGCTGCAGGCACTGGAAATCGACGCCGAAGCGCCGGCCGCAGCGAAATGAGCGCGCGCCCGGTCATCGTCATCGAAGACGATCCCTTCCCGCGCATTCTGCAGGTCATCCTCGACCCGAACGCCAGCGCCGAGCGGCGCGATGCCTTCGCGCATTTCATGGCGCACGACGTGCCGGACTTTGCCGGCTGGTGCGCGGAAACCCGCGCGCGCGTGCCTGCGCTCTATCCGTCCGATGTGCGCCTGGTTTCCTCACAGGAAGAACTGCGCGCCCACCTGCCCGAAGCCAGCGCCGTCATCATCGAATCGCTGACCATTGGCGCCGGCGAACTCGCCATTGCCCCCGGGCTCAGGGCCGTGCAGAAATACGGCACCATCACCCGCAACATCGACCTCGCGGCCTGCGCCGCGCGCACCATCCCGGTGCTGACGCTGCGCCGCCGCGCCAACATCGCCTGCGCCGAACACACCATGGCGATGATGCTGACGCTGGCGCGCAAGCTGCATCGCATCACCGGTCTGATCAGCGTCGAGCAACTCAAGGCGGCCGGCTTTTCACCGACCACCTTTGATCGCCGCCATACCGCCTTTTCCGGCTGGCCGCGCATCCCGAATCTGAAAATGCTGCATGAAGCGACGCTGGGCATCGTCGGCATGGGCGAGATCGGCCGCGAACTGGCCGTGCGCGCCGCCGCCTTCGGCATGCGCGTCGTCTATTTCCAGCGCAACCGCCTGGAACGCGATGAAGAAAGTACCTTCAGCGCGGAATATGCGCCGCTTGACACCCTGCTCGCCGAATCGGACTGGGTCAGCATCCAGTTGCCGGAAACCGAATCAACGCGCAACTTCTTCAACCGCGAACGCCTCGCGCAAATGAAAAAAGGCGCGGTGCTGATCAACGTCTCGCGCTCCGGCATCGTCGATCGCGCGGCGCTGATCGAAGCACTGAAATCCGGCCATCTCGGCGGCTTCGCCCTCGACCCGCTGTATGAAGAACCGGGCCGCAGCGACGATGAACTGCTGCAGTTCGACAACGTCATGCTGACGCCGCATACGGCGGCACAGCCGCGCTTTAATGCGCTCAACGATTTTCGCGACCTGCTCGCCGGCCTGCAGAAAGTGCTCGCATGAACCGCGTCATCTTTTGTTCCCTGTTTTTCCCACTGCTGACGGCGAATGCGGCGCTGGCGCAGACTTATCCGGCCAAGCCGGTGCGCCTGATCGTGCCCTTTCCACCGGGCAGCGCCACCGACGCCGCCGCGCGCCTGGTTGCCGGCAGATTGTCCGACGCCCTGGGGCAATCAGTGGTGGTCGACAACCGCGCCGGCGCCAGCGGCAATATCGGCGTCGAACTCGGCGCGCGTGCCGTCGCCGACGGTTACACCCTGTCGCTCGGCACCACCAGCACGCACGCCGTCGGACCCGGCACCAATCCGCGCTTGCCCTACGATCCGGTCAGGGACTTCGCGCCGATTTCGCTGCTCGGCAGTTCACCCTATGTATTGGCCGTGCATACTTCGGTCGCAGCAACGAATCTGCGGGACTTCATCACCCTCGCCAAATCGAAGCCCGGCGAAATCCGTTATGCCTCGGCCGGCAATACAAGTCTGGCGCACCTCGCAGGCGAACTGTTTTCGGGCATGGCCGGCGTCAAACTCAATCACATCCCCTACAAGAGTTCGGCGTTGTCGGTCGTTGACCTGCTGGCAGGCCGCATCGAACTGCAGTTCGGCAGCATTTCGCCGACGCTGCCGCACATCCGCAGCAACCGCCTGCGCGCGCTCGCCGTCACCGGGGCAACAAGGCTTGCCGCACTCGCCGAAACGCCGACGGTGATTGAATCCGGTTTGCGCGGTTACGAAGTGACGCTCTGGTTCGGCATACTTGCGCCGGCCAAAACGCCGTCAGCCATCATCGCACGCCTCAATCGCGATCTGGTGGCCACCATCAACTCGCCGGAGGTCAGGGATGCATTGCTCGCGCAGGGCGTGCAACCCGGTGCGGGTACGCCGGCGGCGTTCGCCGGATTGATTCAGCGCGAACTCGAAAAATGGCGCGGCGTTGCAAAAGCCGCCGGCATTGAAGGCGACTGAACCGGCGCGCCTCAGGACTGCGGCGGCGGTTCGCCCTTCTTTTTCAGCGCGGGATCAGGATCAAGACCCGCCATTCGCAACACCCAAGCCAGCGCAAAACCCGCCATCAGCGGCCACCAGTCGGCCGCCACAATGGCGAGAATGCCCGCTGAGCCGTAGGTCAGGCCGATCAGAAACAGGCCGTAATGTTTCGAGCGCGAATAGGCGAACATCAGCGCCGCCGCCAGAAAAATGAACCCCGCCGAAAAACAATAAATCACGATCTGCATATACGCCCGCCGCTTGCCGGTGACCCAACCAGCGCGGCATTTTACACGGCTGCGTCGTCCGCACCACGCCTGCTATGATGCCCGCTCTCCCGCACGCCGCTCGATTCATGACCTCTTCGCCCAAACGCACGCTTGCCACCTGCTGCACCGCGCACACGCTGCACGACGGCCTGTCGGACATGAGTTATGTGCTGCTGCCGATGCTGGCGCAGACCTTCAATCTCTCGCTGGCGCAGGTCGGCCTCGTGCGTTCGGCCTTGCGCGCGGCGATGGCGCTGTTTCAGACGCCGGCCGGCCTGATCGCCGAACGTCTTGGGGCGCGCAACCTGCTTGCCTTCGGCACCGGCTGTGCCGGGCTTGCCTATATCGCGCTCGGTCAGGCCGGCGGGTTCGTCGCCGTATTGCTGGCCCTGTTCTGCGCCGGTTTCGGCTCGGCTTTTCAGCATCCGCTGTGTTCGACGCTGATCTCGCACGCCTACCCGGGTGACGGCCGGCGCGCCGCGCTGGGCACTTACAACTTCGCCGGCGATGTCGGGAGATTCGCCTGCGGCGGCGCCATCAGCATGCTCGCCGTGGCCGGCGTGCCGTGGCAGGTGCCTGTCACCGCCTTCGGCAGCCTCGCCGTGGCCGCCGCGCTGACCATGCTGATCGTGCTCGATGCCAACATCGGCCGCGCGCAGCGCAATCCAACTTCGAAAGTGGCGGTGGCGCCGCTCAAAGGCTGGGGCATACGCCATCGCGGCGGCTTCGCCGCGCTGTGCGTGATCGAGGTCGTCGATAACGGCGTGCGTACCGGTTTCCTGACGTTCATCGCGTTTCTCATGCTCGCCAAGAATTTGCCGGCGGGCTGGGCGGCGCTGTCGGTGCCGCTGGTGCTGATCGGCGGCATGGCCGGCAAACTCGCCTGCGGCTTTCTTGCCGAACGCATCGGCGTCATTCGCACCATCGTGCTGACCGAAGTCGGCACCGGCGCCGGCATTCTGCTGTTGCTGGTGCTGCCCGACGTCGCGGCCTATCTGCTGCTGCCGCTGATCGGCGTGGCGTTGAACGGCACCTCGTCGGCCCTCTACGCCACCATCGGCGATCTGGTCGAGCCGGAAAAACTGCCGCGCGCCTTCGGCCTGTTTTATACGCTGGGTTCCTGTTGCGGCCTCATCGCCCCGCTGGCGCTCGGCGCACTCGGCGACCGCATCGGCGTGGCCGACGCGATGATCGTCACCGCCCTGATGGCCTTCGTCACGCTGCCGGCCTGTCTCGTGCTGCGCCCGGCGCTGCAATCGTTGCGGAAGCAATAGCGGAGTCAGTGACGGCTTTTGCGCCTGTCGAGCGCTGCCGCCAGAAAATCCACAAATGCGCGGCGGTTGACCGAGGTAAACCGCGCCGGCGGAAACACCGCGTAGAGCGCCGTCTTCTCGAACGGGAAAGCGTCGAGTATCAAACGCACGCGTTTTTTCGCCAGATGTTCTTCGAACATCAGATCAGGGCCGACAACGATGCCCTGCCCCGCCAGCAAGGCATTCATCAACAACACGCCGCTGTTGGTGCTGAGATTGCCCGGCAGCGGCGCCGCCCCGCGTGCAATGCGCCGGCCTGTGCGCCAGCGCGCGCGGGATTCGAATTCCGAATAGTTCAGACAGTTGTGCGCCGCCAGCGCCGCCGGATCATGCGGTATGCCGTGGCGCTTCAGATACGCCGGTGCCGCCGCTGCAACAAACCGCACATCGCACAGTTTGCGGCAGACCAGCGAGGAATCGGCCAGTTCGCCGATGCGCAACGCAATATCGAAGCCCTCTTCGACCGGATCGACCTGCAGGCTGGTCACACGCACATCGAGCTGCACCGCGGGGTGCGTTTGCTGAAAGCGCGTGATCAGCGCCCCCACCGGCGATACCACCAGCGTCTGCGGCAGCGTGATGCGCAGCGATCCCTGCGGCTGCTCCCGCGCCGCAGTCGCCGCCGCTGCGGCCTGTTCGGCGACGTGTTCGAGATCCTTGCAGTATTCAAAAAAGCGCTCGCCGGCTTCGGTCAGGCTCAGGCGGTGCGTCGAGCGGTACATCAACTGCACGCCGAGTTCCTTTTCCAGCATCGACACATGCCGGCTCACCACCGATTTCGACAAATCGACGCGGGCCGCGGCGCGCGTAAAGCTGCCCGCCTTCACCACGGCGGCGAAGGTCGACATCAGGTTCAGCAGGCTTTTGGCGGTGGACATGGGTAGCGACATTTTTGCAACAAACTGTTACGCTGACGCAGGATACCAAAGTTTTTTGCAACAGGCAGAATAGCGTCCATTGACCGCAATCAGAGGAGAACCGCCATGGCCAAACAACGCATCAGCTACGTCCCGCTCGAACAGATGGACGA
>CAZVDN010000012.1:0-1994 GCA_964625665.1 uncultured Streptomyces sp.
CCGGCCGCGCAACGCTACGCAGATTTAGTGCACGTCTTTCCAGAATGCTTTTTTGAGTGCAAACGCGAACACGAACAGCAGGCCGAGCGTGAGCAGCGCATAGATACCGATCTGGCGGCGCGTCAAACGCGCCGGCTCGCCCATGTAGTTCATGTAATTGACGAGGTCGGCGACCTGACGGTCGTATTCGCCGGGCGAGATCGATCCCGTGCCGGGAACGATGCTGCGCAGTTCATAGCGCGCCGTCACCTTGCCGTCGGCGCCGCTGGCATTGACGACGTCCAGACGCGACAGCGTTTTCGCCGCAATCACCGCCGCGGCGGCCTCTTCGTGGGTCTTGAACTCCTTCTTGTCGAGCGTGTTCTGCCCGGACAGCTGCCAGAGCACGTGCGGCATGCCGACGTTCTCAAACACCAGGTTGTTCCAGCCGGTCGAGCGGCTGCTGTCGCGGTAGAAACCGCGCAGATAGTTGTAGACCCAGTCGGCACCGCTGCCCGCACCCGAACTGCGCGAACGCGTGATCACGGTCAGGTCGGGCGGCGGCGCGCCGAACCATTCCTTGGCGTCTTTCTTGTCCATCGCCACCTGCATCAGTTCGCCGACTTTGACCCCGGTGAAAATCAGGTTGTCGCGGATCTGCTGCTCGGTCAGGCCGAGATCCTGCAGGCGGTTGTAACGCATGTAACCGGCGCTATGACAGTTCAGGCAGTAGTTGACGAACAGCTTGGCGCCGTTTTGCAGCGAAGCAACGTCATGCGAATTAATCGGTGCGGGTTGCAGGCGCATGCCTTCATTCGCCTGTGCCGCCGCCGGCAGCAGCAGCGCGGCCAGCGCGGCCGACCGCAGAAAACGGGATACCGATGGGCTTACCATGTGACTCTCTCCGGCTCGGGTTTGCATTTGTCGATCTTCGAGTACCACGGCATCAACAAGAAGAACAGGAAGTAAATCGCGGTGCAGATGCGCGCGGCGACCGTGGCGCGGTCCGCATTGCCCAGCCAGCTGCCGAACTGGCCCCAGACGTTGGTCGGCTCGGTGCCGAGGTAGCCAAGGACCAGGAAGACGATCACGAAAGTGGTCAGCGCGGCGCGGAACATCGGTCCCTTGTAGCGGATCGATTTAACCGGGCTGCGGTCCAGCCAGGGCAGCGCGAAGAAAATCAGCGTCGACACACCCATGGCAATCACGCCCGGGAACTGCGAGTTGAACATCGGCGGCACCGCACGCAGGATCGAATAGAACGGCGTGAAGTACCAGACCGGCGCAATATGCGGCGGCGTCTTCAGCGGATCGGCAGGGATGAAATTGTTGTACTCGAGGAAGTAACCGCCGCCTTCCGGCAGGAAGAACATGATGATGCTGAAGACAATCAGGAAGACCACCACGCCCAGCGTGTCCTTCACCGTGTAATACGGATGGAAAGGAATGCCGTCGAGCGGCCGGCCGTTGGCATCCTTCTTCGCCTTGATCTCGACGCCGTCCGGATTGTTCGAGCCGACCTCGTGCAGCGCCAGAATGTGCGCTGCCACCAGCCCGAGCAGCACCAGCGGCACCGCGATCACGTGAAAGGCGAAGAAGCGGTTCAGCGTGGCATCCGACACCACGTAGTCGCCGCGGATCAACACCGACAGGTCTTCACCGATAAACGGCACCGATCCGAACAGGTTGACGATCACCTGCGCGCCCCAGTAGGACATCTGGCCCCACGGCAGGAGGTAGCCGAAGAAAGCCTCGGCCATCAGGCAGAGGTAAATCAGCATGCCGAAAATCCAGATCAGTTCGCGCGGCTTGCGGTAGGAACCGTACATCAGCCCGCGGAACATGTGCAGATAGACGCAGATGAAAAACGCCGAGGCACCGGTCGAATGCATGTAGCGTATAAACCAGCCGCCCCACACGTCGCGCATGATGTACTCGACCGAGGCAAACGCATGGTTCGCATCCGGCTTGTAGTTCATGGTGAGGAAAATGCCGGTGGCAATCTGCAGCACCAG
>CAZVDN010000012.1:2009-24864 GCA_964625665.1 uncultured Streptomyces sp.
TGATCGCGCCAGCTCGACATCAGCGGAAAACGCTGGTCGACCCAGGTGATCACGGTGCTGGCCACGCCGTTCAACGGCCCGGCGCAAGTGATGGTGACGGGTTGTTTTTCTGCCGCGGCCATTTTTACGCCCCCTTGCTGTCGTCGCCGATGATGACTTTGCCGTCACCAACGAATTTATACGGCGGCACCTTCAGGTTCACCGGCGCCGGTGAACCTGAGAAGACGCGTCCCGCGAAATCGAATTTGGAACCGTGGCACGGGCAGAAAAAGCCGCCGTTCCACTCCATGCCCATCTCGCCCTTGGCTTCCACCGATTTGAATTGCGGCGAACAACCGAGGTGCGAACAGACGCCCTCGATGACGGCGATCTTTGCGTATTCGGGCTGCAGCGGCACTTCGGATTTCGGATCGGAAACCTGCGCATCGCTTTTCTTGATGCCCTCGAGCATTTCCTTGGTGCGGTTGACGATCCACACCGGTTTGCCGCGCCATTCGACAATCTGCATTTCGCCGGGCGCGAGCTTCGAAATATCCGCTTCAACCGGCGCACCGGCGGCCTTGGCGCGCTCCGAAGGCAGCATGCTGCCGACAAACGGCACCGCTGTCGCACCGGCCGCTATACCGCCGACGACGCCCGTCGCGCCGATCAAAAACCCACGCTTGCCTTTGTCCACTTCCTGATCCGACATGGAATTCCCCGCTGACGATTTGGACGTAAAGACGCCATTCTAGCGAAAATCGCGCCAAAACTTAAGAAAAACTTGAAAAAACTGTTCCTGCTCAGGGGATTACGGACGAATCCCAGACGGCAAAAGACGGCTTAAACGGGGTTTTCGAGGTCGATAAAGCGGTGCTGCAGCCCGAATTGCGCGGCCAGATGATCGCCCAGCGCGCGAATGCCGTAGCGCTCGGTCGCATGATGGCCGGCAGCGATGAATGCCACGTCGGTTTCGCGCGCGAGATGCACGGTCTGCTCGGATATTTCACCGGTGATATAGGCGTCGATGCCGAGCCGGACGGCCTCTTCAAGGTATCCCTGCGCCGCGCCCGTGCACCACGCAATGCGACGAATCGGTCGTTCAGCGCGGCCGATGACCTGCGGCGCACGCGCCAGGCGCTCGTGCACGCGTTGCGTCAACGCAGCCAGCGTCAGCGGAACGGCCAGTGCGCCGTGCATGGCAATATCCTGTTCGCCGAAACGGCCCACCACCGGCAGGTCGAGCACACGTGCGAGCTGGGCGTTGTTGCCGAGTTCCGCATGCGCGTCGAGCGGCAGATGATAGGCAAACAGATTGATATCGTGCGCAAGCAGCGTGGCCAGCCGCGTGCGGCGCGTGCCGGTCACGCGCGGCTCTTCGCCGCGCCAGAAATACCCGTGATGCACAAAGACCGCGTCGGCCTTGTGGTCGCGCGCCGCGATCAGCAAATCGAGCGACGCCGTGACGCCGGTGACGATGGAACGGATCTCCGTGCGCCCTTCCACCTGCAGCCCGTTTGGGCAATAATCGCGGAAGCGGCCCACCTCGAGCATCTGCTGCAAATGGTTTTCGAGTTCTGCGCGCTGCATGACCTGTCCGCAAAATGTTTCCAGCGCGCATTCTAACCTGACGACAACCCCCGATCATGCGCAGACTCTGGCTCATCTTCGCCCAATCCACCACCATCGGCCTGGCCGTGTTGTTCGTCGTTTCAACCCTGCGTCCCGACCTGCTGGCCTGGGGCGGCAGCGGTGGTGGCCGCGGTGGCGTCGATGTCGTCACTACGCGCGAAGCTGCGCCGGCCAATGCGTCGCCGCGTGTCGCGTCCTACAGCGATGCCGTGCGCAAGGCGATGCCCGCCGTGCTCAATATTTTTACCAGCAAGGAAACCAAGGTGCCGCGTCATCCATTCATGGATGACCCGATGTTCCGCTATTTCTTCGGCAACCAGTTCGACGCGCAGACGCGGCGTTCCTCGAGCCTCGGCTCGGGCGTCATCGTCAGCGACAAGGGATATGTGCTGACCAATCATCATGTGATCGAAGCCGCCGACGAAATCGAAGTTGCGCTTTCGGATACCCGGCGCAGCAAAGCACGCGTGGTCGGCATCGATCCCGAAACCGATCTTGCGGTGCTGAAAATCGACCTGAAAAACGTGCCCTCGATCACCTTCGCGTCTTCGGAACAGGCCCACGTCGGCGATGTGGTGCTGGCGATCGGCAATCCCTTCGGCGTCGGCCAGACAGTCACCTTTGGCATCGTCAGCGCGCTCGGCCGCCATCTCGGCATCAGCACCTTTGAAAACTCGATCCAGACCGACGCGGCGATCAATCCCGGCAATTCGGGCGGCGCGCTGGTCGATGCCAACGGCAATCTCATCGGCATCAACAGCGCGATCTATTCGCGCAGTGGCGGCTCGCAGGGCATCGGCTTTGCCATCCCCTCGAGCCTCGCGCGCCAGGTCATGGAACAGATCATCGAAAACGGCGTGGTCACGCGCGGCTGGGTCGGCATCGGCGTGCAGGACATCACGCCGGAGCTGGCGGATTCGCTGAAGCTCGCCAAAACCAGTGGCGCGTTGATCACCGATGTGGTCGCCGGCGGGCCGGCGGACAAAGCCGGCATCAAACCCGGCGATGTGCTCATCAGCGTTGCCGACAAATCGGTCAGGGACTATGCGAGCACGCTCGAAGCGATTGCCGCGCTGAAGCCCAGCACCACCGCAGTGCTGAAGGTCCTGCGCGGTTCGAAAGAATCCAGTCTGACGGTCAGCGTCGGCCTGCGGCCGAAGCCGCGGCGCGAAGAACAACCGCAATAAACGCCGGGGGCGCGCTCAGTCCTGCTTCGGCGGGGTGTCGGTCGGCGGTTCGGTTGCCGGACCGGTGGCCGGTTCCGCTTCCGGCATTTGCGGCGTGACACCGAGCACGCGTGCGGCGACGATGCCCAGCTCATAGAGTATCCACAACGGAAACGCCAGCAGCAGTTGCGAAATCACGTCGGGCGGCGTCAGCACGGCAGCCACGACAAACGCGCCGACGATGACGTAGGGCCGCGCCTCGATCAACTGCTCGACGCTGACCACGCCCATGCGCACCAGCAGGATCACCGCGACCGGGATTTCAAAGGTCACGCCGAACACCACGAACATGCCGAGCACGAAGCTGAAATACTTGTCGATGTCGGTCATCCACGCCACGCCGTCCGGCGCAAACGAGGCCAGTACCTTGAACGCCAGCGGAAACACCACGAAGTAGGCAAAGGCCATGCCGGCGAGAAACAACACCGAACTCGTGAAGACCAGCGGCAGCACCAGGCGCTTTTCGTGCGCATACAAGCCCGGCGCGACGAAAGCCCACATCTGATACAGCAAATAAGGCATGACAATCATCACCGCCACCAGCGCGGTGACTTTCAGCGGCACCAGAAACACGCCGACCACGTCGGTGGCGATCATCTGCCCGCCCTGCGGCAACACGGCCAGCAGCGGTTGGGCGAGCAGCGTGTAGAGGTCCTTCGCCCATGGAAACAGGCAGAGAAACACGATCGTCACCGCGAGCAGCCCGCGCAACAGGCGGTCGCGCAGCTCGATCAGGTGGGAGATGAAAGTATCCTGGGTCATCATTGCGCCAACGCGCGTCTGCGCTTCACGCCTGCTTCTGCGCCGCAGCCGGCGGCGCTGCGTCGAGCCCGAGTTCCAGCTGGGGCTTCGCCACCGATGCATCGGCGCTCACGGCAACCGGCGCGGCCGCCTCGGCAGCCACAGGCACATCAGCCGGCGGCGGTTCTGTCAGCGGCGGCATTTCGACCGGCCCGGAAAGCGCAGCAGAGGCATCGGCCGCGACCTTGTTCAATTCGCTTTCGGTGCTGCTGATCTGCGTGGTGACGCTGGTTTCGATGGCGCGCGCCGCGTCCTCAACCGTGGCCTGCAGCTTGCGCAGTTCCTCGAGTTCCATTTCACGCGAGATGTCGGATTTGACGTCGTTGACGTAGCGCTGCATGCGGCCGAACAGATGGCCGAGCGTGCGCGCGACCTTGGGCAGGCGCTCCGGGCCGATTACGATCAGCGCGACCACCGCGATGACCAGCATCTCGGAAAAACCGATATCAAACATGCGCTATGCGGTGGTGAGTAAGGGGTGAAAAACGCGAAACAGGCGGCCCGCCGTCGGCGGCACGCCTTACGACTTCGTCGTCGTTTCCTTCTTCACTTCGCCTTCGATGGTTTGACCCGTCGAGGTCGAGGCGATCTCGCCCTTCGCCTGAGCGGCCGCGTCGTCGCCGGATTTCATGCCTTCCTTGAAGCCCTTCACGGCGCCGCCAAGGTCGGTGCCGAGCGTGCGCAGTTTTTTCGTGCCGAAAATAAGCACGACCACCACCAGAACGATCAGCCAGTGCCAGATGCTTAATGAGCCCATATGCCTACTCCTATCGCGATTCGAAACTGCACGTCAACTGCACGTCATTTGCGCGCGGCTTTTTCGTCAATGCCCGAAATGCCCTCGCGGCGCTCCAATTCTGCCAGCACGTCGTCGCTCGACAGGCCGTGCCAGGCCAGCAACACCATGCTGTGAAACCACAAATCGGCCATTTCGCGCACCACATGCAGTTTATCACCGTCCTTGGACGCCAGCAGTGTTTCCGTGGACTCCTCGGCCACCTTACGCAGCACCGCGTCGTGGCCCTTGGCGAAGAGGCTCGCCACATACGAGCTTTTCGCCTCGGCATCGCGGCGCGAGGCAATCGTCGCCGACAGGCGGCGCAGGATTTCCGTATTGATCATTTGTATATCTCCCGCGGATCTTTCAACACCGCGTCCTTTTCAACCCATTTTTCGCCGCTCAACTCGCGGTAAAAACAGCTTTCGCGGCCGGTATGGCAGGCGATGCCGCCGTCCTGCGCGATCGCCAGCAGAATAACATCGGCGTCGCAATCGATGCGGATGCTCTTCACCTTCTGCACATGGCCCGATTCTTCGCCCTTGTGCCAGAGTTTGCCGCGCGAACGCGACCAGTAATGCGCCTCGCCGGTTTCCCGCGTCTTTTGCAGCGCCTCGCGGTTCATCCACGCGAACATCAGCACGCGGCCACTCGCCGCGTCCTGCGCGATCGCCGGCACGAGACCTTCCGCGGTCCACTGTATTGCTTCAAGCCATTGCGCGGTCATGACGACTCCCGATGACGAGGCATGAGGATACCGCATTCGGCCGAGACCGGTCAGCGGCGGCTTCTCCCGCCGCAATCGTCGCAACATTTTCGATAATCTACCGAATCGCACCGGCTGCAATATTGAACGAAAATGATACGATGCCCGGCCTGATGGCAAGCAATGCGCCGTCAGATCAACAATCAATTTACGGGTTAAACGCCCCAAGTCTGGGAGAGGCAGCAATGGCAGAACCGAGCCGTATAAAAGAAATCCCCGAAACCGAAATGACCGCCGAGCAGCAGAAGGTGTTCGCCGACCTCCTGGCCGGGCGCGGCAAGCTGTTGGCGCCCTACAAGATCTGGATCCATTCACCGCGGCTGGCGGCGGCGCTCGAAACCATCGGCACCTTCCTGAACAAGAAGGGTTCGCTTTGCGAGCGCGAAGTCGAGCTCATCATCTGCATCATCGCCAACCACTGGAAAAGCGAATACGTATGGGCGGCGCATGTGAACATCTGCCTCAAGCTCGGTTATCCGCAGACTGTGTTTGCCGATATGCGCGCAGGAAAGACGCCGGCCTTCGACAACGAACGCGAACGCGCGATTTTCGATCTGGCGGCGATTGCGATGGCGCCGGGCGCCGGCTCCGATGAGGTGTTCAACCGCGCTGAGCAACTGCTCGGCCGCAACGGCATCGCCGAAGTGCTGGGTCTGCTCGGCTATTACAGCTCGGTGTCGATGGGGATGAAGCTGCACCGCGTGCCGGTGCGGGTGCCGTCACCGGTTTGACGGCGTCGCGTCACGCGAACGCCCCCTCACCCCTGCCCTCTCCCCCTGAACGGGGGCGAGACTGTGAAAATCAAAGACGGACTTCGATGCCGCGCCGTGCCATTAACTGCTTGGCCTGCTGCACGGTGAATTCGCCGTAATGAAAAATGCTCGCCGCGAGCACGGCGTCGGCATGGCCGAGTGAAATACCATCGGCCAGATGTTCGAGATTGCCGACACCGCCGCTTGCAATGACCGGAATGTCGAGCGCGTCGGAAAATGCGCGCGTCAGTTCAAGATCGAAGCCAATGCGCGTGCCGTCGCGGTCCATGCTGGTCAAAAGAATTTCTCCGGCACCGAGGCGCTGCAACTCAAGCCCCCATTCAACGGCATCGCGCCCTGTCGGTTTGCGCCCGCCGTGCGTAAAGACTTCCCAGCGCGGCGCGCCGTCGCCCGGCACGCGCCGCGCATCGACGGCGCCGACGATGCATTGCGCGCCGTAACGCGCGCTCGCATCGGCGACCAGTTGCGGGTTCTGCACGGCGGCGGTATTGATGCTGACCTTGTCGGCGCCGGCGTTGAGCAGGCGCCGCACGTCGGCGACGGTGCGTACGCCGCCACCGACGGTCAGCGGAATGAACACCTGCGCCGCCACCGCTTCGATGATGGGCAGAATCAGATCGCGCTCGTCGCTGCTGGCCGTGATATCGAGAAAGGTCAGTTCGTCGGCGCCCTGTTCGTCGTAGCGCGCTGCGATTTCAACCGGGTCGCCGGCATCGCGCAGGCTGACGAAGTTGATGCCCTTGACCACGCGGCCGGCTTTGACGTCGAGGCAGGGAATGATGCGTTTGGCGAGCATTTTGCGAGCTGGGTGAGGCGTAAGGTGTGAGGAGCAGGTCCGGCGAAATTGAAGGGCAGCGAAACCGCCACTGCGCGGCGGCACACACCTCACGCCTTACGCCTCATCCCTCACGCTTTTTTCGACAGTTTGTCGGCAAGCTTCTGTGCTTCGGCGAAATCCAGCGTGCCCTGATAAACGGCGCGGCCGGTGATCGCACCCATGATGCCTTCGGACTCGACCTTGCACAGTGCTGTGACGTCGTCGAGATTGGCAACGCCGCCGCTGGCGATGATCGGCATGGTCAGATGTTTGGCCAGCGCGACGGTCGCTTCGATGTTGACGCCGGTCAGCATGCCGTCGCGGCCGATATCGGTGTAGATCAGCGCTTCGGCGCCATACTCTTCAAACTTTTTCGCCAGATCGATGACATCGTGCCCGGTCATTTTCGACCAGCCGTCCACGGCCACCTTGCCGTCCCTGGCGTCGAGGCCGACGTAAACGTGGCCGGTAAACGCGCTGCAGGCGTCATGCAAAAAGCCCGGTGTCTTCACCGCGGCGGTGCCGATGATGACGTAGCTGATGCCGAGGTCGAGATAACTCTCGATCGTGTCGAGGTCGCGGATGCCGCCGCCCAGTTGCACCGGAATCGCGCCGTTGACCGCGGCTAGGATGGCCTTGATGCCGGCCAGGTTTTTCGGCTTGCCGGCCGATGCGCCGTTCAGATCGACGACATGCAGGCGTCGCGCGCCCTGCTTGACCCACTGCGCAGCCATCGCGCCGGGATCGTCGGAGAAAACCGTGGCGTCATCCATGTCGCCCTGTTTCAGGCGCACACACTTGCCGTCCTTGAGATCAATCGCCGGGATGATCAGCATACTGCGTGATTGCTATGTGGTTTTTGGGGGAATCGGAGCGGATGGGTGCCGCAAAAGCGGCAGCGGAAAAAGACGATGGCGGCGTTGTAAAAAGTAGTCGACTGCACGTCTTGTCGGTTGGTGTCCGGCATCATACTACACCACGTCATTTGCGTTCGCCTAGTGCCGCGCCGCCGGGCTGCCAGGCAACAAAATTGGCCAGCAGACGCAGCCCTGCGGCCGCGCTTTTTTCCGGATGAAACTGCACGGCGAAAACGTTGTCGCGCGCAATGGCGCAGGTAAACGCCTGCGGATAATCGGTTTCGCCCGCCACCAGACCCGCGTCGGCGGTATTGACGTAATAGCTGTGCACGAAATAAAACCGCGCTTCGTCGTCGATGCCGTCCCACAGCGCGTGCGGGCGGCGCTGGCGCACGCGGTTCCAGCCCATGTGCGGCACCTTGAGGCGTTCGCCGGCCGCATCGACCATGGCGTCGGCGGCAAACTTCCGTACGTGGCCCGGCAACAGGCCGAGCCCGGCAACATCCCCCTCTTCGCTGCGCTCGAAGAGCATCTGCAGGCCGATGCAGATGCCGAGGAAGGGTTTTGTACGTGCAGCGTCCATCACTGCCGTGCGCAAACCGCGCGCGTCCATTTCACGCATGCAATCGGGCATCGCGCCCTGCCCCGGAAAAACCACGCGCCCGGCGCGCGCAACCTCGGCAGGGTCGTGCGTGACGCAGACAGTGAGGCCGGGCGACACGTGCTCGATCGCTTTCGAGACCGAGCGCAGATTGCCCATGCCGTAATCGATGACGGCGACGTCAGCCATGATGTGGTTTACCGCGCAACAGACAAATTGGAGTTAAAGGCTGCCCTTGGTCGACGGCACGCCCTGCATGCGCGGGTCGGCTTCGACCGCCATGCGCAGCGCGCGCCCGAACGCCTTGAACACGGTCTCGGCCTGGTGGTGCGCGTTGTCGCCGCGCAGATTGTCGACGTGCAGCGTCACCAGGGCATGGTTGATGAAGCCCTGGAAAAATTCATGCACCAGATCGACATCGAACTCGCCGATGCGCGCGCGCACGAAGTCGACCTTGAATTCGAGCCCGGGGCGCCCCGACAGGTCGACCACCACGCGCGACAACGCTTCGTCGAGCGGCACATAGGCATGGCCGTAGCGGCGCACGCTTTTCTTGTCGCCGACGGCCTTGGCAAACGCCTGGCCGATGGTGATGCCGATGTCTTCGACGGTGTGGTGGGCATCGATGTGCAGATCACCCTTGGCGGCAACCTCCAGATCGAAGATGCCGTGGCGCGCGATCTGGTCGAGCATGTGGTCGAGAAAAGGCACGCCGGTGGCCAGCGACGATTTGCCGCTGCCATCGAGATTCAGCGAAACGCTGATCTGCGTTTCATTGGTATTGCGGGTGACCTGCGCCTGACGTGCCATGATTTCCGCGAACCCCAAGTTGCAAACTGTTTGAACCAGTATAAAGGAAGCGCCGGTCCGGTGCTCTTTCCGCCGCGCAGCCACCAAATCGCCTGCGCCCTCGCGTTCTGCCTATGCTAAACGATTTCCCGCAAGGCTTCGACCAGCCCCGCGCATTGTTCATCGGTGCCGACGGTAATGCGCAGATAGGGCGACACGCGCGCCGGGTTGCGAAAATGCCGGACGATGATGCTGCGTTCGCGCAGCTTCGCCGCGAGGTCCGCCCCGTCGCGTCCGGGAAAGCGCGCAAAAATGAAATTCGCCGCCGACGGCAGCACTTCGAACCCCAGACCCTGCAGATCGGCGACCAGCGTTGCGCGTGTGCCCGCGACTTTTTTGCAAATGCCGGCGAAATATTCGTCGTCTTCCATCGCTGCAGTGGCGCCGGCCTGGGCAAAACGATCGAGCGGATAGGAATTGAAACTGTCCTTGACGCGGTTGAGCGCCTCGATCAGCTGCGGATGGCCGGTCGCATAACCGACGCGCAGCCCGGCCAGCGCATGCGACTTCGACAGCGTGTGAGTCACCAGCAGCTGCGGATATTTTTTCACCAGCGGCACGCAGGACTCGCCGCCGAAGGCGACATAGGCCTCGTCCACGACCACGACCGATGACGGATTGGCCTTCAGCAACCGTTCAATCTCGGACAGCGGCAGCAGGCGGCCGGTCGGCGCATTCGGGTTCGGAAAAATGATGCCGCCATTCGGCCGCAGGTAATCATCGATCCGGATTTCGAATGCATCGCCGAGCGGCACCGGCGTGAAGGCAATGCCGTACAACCCGCAATAGACCGGATAAAAACTATAGGTGATGTCCGGAAACAGCACAGGCGCATCATGTTTCAGCAAGGCGAGAAAAACATGCGCAAGCACCTCGTCCGAACCGTTGCCGACAAACACCTGGTCCGCCGTCAGGCCGTGGCGCTTTGCGATTGCCGCGCGCAGCTTGTCGCTGCCCGGGTCCGGATACAGCCGCAGCGTATCGCCGACTTCCGCGCGCAGCGCATCGAGCACGCGGCGGCTCGGCCCGTACGGGTTTTCATTGGTGTTGAGTTTCACCAGGTTCGGCAACTTCGGCTGCTCGCCCGGCACATAGGGCGTCAGGCCGTGCACCACCTTGCTCCAGAATTGGCTCATCGGCGGCTCATTTCATCCGACGTTTTTCATTCGATACTCAGCGGCACGCGCGTGCGCGGTGAGGCCTTCGCCATGCGCCAGTTCGGAGGCAATCGCGCCGAGCCGTTTCGCACCGGCCGCCGAGACGCCGATCACGCTGCTGCGTTTCTGAAAATCGTAGACACCGAGCGGCGACGAAAAACGCGCCGTGCGCGAAGTCGGCAGCACGTGGTTGGGGCCCGCGCAATAATCGCCGAGCGATTCCGAGGTATAGCTGCCGAGAAAAATTGCGCCGGCGTTGCGGATTTTCGGCAGCCAGTTTTCTGCGTCGGCCACCGACAGTTCCAGATGTTCGGGCGCGATGCGATTGCTGATTTCACAGGCTTCATCGAGATCGCGCACCAGTATCATGGCGCCGCGATTTTCCAGTGAAGCACGGATCACCGCCTGCCGCGGCATGTCGGCCAGCTGGCGTTCGATGCTGGCGGCCACGCGATCGAGGTAGTCTGCATCGGGTGCCAGCAGAATCGCCTGCGCGAGCTCATCGTGCTCGGCCTGCGAAAAGAGATCCATCGCGATCCAGTCGGGATCGGTTTTGCCGTCAGCGATGATGAGAATTTCCGAAGGGCCGGCGACCATGTCGATGCCGACCATGCCGAACACGCGGCGCTTGGCCGCAGCGACATACGCGTTGCCCGGACCGACGATTTTGTCCACGGCTGGAACCGTCGCCGTGCCGTAGGCAAGTGCCGCAACCGCCTGTGCGCCGCCGACCGTAAACACACGATCGACGCCGGCGAGCGCTGCGGCCGCCAGCACCAATGCATTGCGTTCGCCGCCGGGGGTCGGCACCACCATGATGATTTCGTTGACGCCCGCGACTTTCGCCGGCAGCGCGTTCATCAGCACCGACGACGGATAGGCCGCCTTGCCGCCGGGCACGTATATACCGACGCGTTCGAGCGCAGTGACCTGTTGACCGAGCCGCGTGCCGTCCTCGTCGGTATAGCTCCACGATTGCGCACGTTGCCGCTCGTGGTAAGTGCGCACGCGCGCGGCCGCCGCTTCAAGTGCCGCGCGCTGCCCCGCCGGCAGACCGTTCAGTGCGCGCTGCAGTTCGTCGCGCGGAATTTCAAGCTGGCTGGCTGCGGCCACATCGACGCGATCGAAGCGCTTCGTGTATTCGAGCAGTGCCGCGTCACCGCGTTGTTTGACGTCGGCAAGGATCGCCGCCACTGCGGTATCGACCTTGGGGTCCTGCGCCGCCTCGAAGGACAGCAGCGCGGCCAGACGCGCGGCAAAATCCGGCGCGCTGGAGGCGAGCCGTTTCAGCGCAATCATCGAACGGCCTTCTTCAGCCTGTCCAGCAGCGGCTGGATCGCTGCGCGCTTGAGTTTATAAGCCGCCTGATTGACGACGAGGCGCGAGCTGATCTGCGCGATCTCTTCGACGGCCACCAGGTCGTTGGCCTTAAGCGTGTTGCCGGTGCTGACCAGATCGACGATCGCGTCGGCCAACCCGGTCAAGGGTGCCAGTTCCATTGAACCGTAGAGCTTGATCAGATCGACATGCACGCCCTTGGCAGCGAAATGTTCGCGCGCCGTCTGCAGATATTTGCTCGCTACGCGCAAACGCGCGCCAGAGCGCACCGCCTGCTCGTAATCAAAACCGCGCCGCACCGCGACCATCAGGCGGCAGCGCGCGATGTTCAGATCGATCGGTTGATAGAGGCCGCTGCCGTCGAATTCGGCGAGCACGTCGCCGCCGACCACACCCAGATCGGCGGCGCCATACTGCACATAGGTCGGCACATCGGTGGCGCGCACGATGATCAGACGCACATCGGGGCGCGAGGTCGGAATGATGAGCTTGCGCGATTCGTCCGGGTGTTCGGACGGCACGACACCGGCCGCCTCCAGCAGCGGCAGCGTTTCTTCAAGGATGCGTCCCTTGGACAAGGCAAGACTGATCACGACGTGTGCCCGAACTTGGAAAAGATTGGCATTTTACCGCAAAGGAACTCTGATTCCGCGCTGGCGCGGTACCGCGGTGCGTCAGGCTGCGCGCGAATGCAGACCGAGGTCGTCGGCGTAGGCCTTGTGCGCGTAATGAAACGGCACGGGGCCGTCCGGTTCGCCGTGCAGAAACTGGTGCACGAAAGGATCGGCCGATTTGGCCATTTCGGCGGCCGGCCCGGAGGCGGAAATGACGCCGTCGGAAATCAGATAAACGTGATCGATCACGCGCATCGATTCGGCGGCATCGTAGGACACCACGATCGAGGTCGCGCCAAGCGCATCGTTGAGCTTGCGAATCAGGTTGCCGACGACCGTGCAGGAGATCGGATCGAGACCGGCAAACGGCTCATCGTAAATGATCAGCATCGGATCAAGTGCAATGGCGCGCGCCAGACCGACGCGCCGCGCCATGCCGCCCGATAGTTCGGCCGGCATCAAATGGCCCGTCCCGCGCAAACCGACCGAGGCCAGTTTCATCGCCACCAGATCGCGGATCATGCTCTCCGGCAATTTGGTGTGCTCGCGCATCTGAAACGCGATGTTTTCAAATACCGTCAGATCAGTAAACAGGCCGCCCTGCTGAAACTGCATGCCCATCTTGCGCCGCAGCTGGTAGAGCGCATCACGCGAAAGCGCGTGCACATCCTCGCCCGCCACCTTGACGGTGCCGGCCTGGGGGTAAAGCTGCCCGCCGATCAGACGCAGCAGAGTCGATTTGCCGCAACCGGAGGAGCCCATGATGCCGACCACCTTCCCGCGCGGTATATCGAGCGTGATGTCGGTCAGCAGCGGGCGGTCGCCGTAGGCGAAACGCAGTCCCTTGATTTCGACGAGGTTATCGGTGGCCATGGCTTGTACGTTAGCAGAAATCCGCGGCGGGTGACGAATTACGAAACGCGCCGGATGCGCGCGCCCAGACGCGAGAGTTTTTCCTCGATCGACTCGTAGCCGCGATCAAGGTGATAAACGCGGTCGATGGCGGTTTCGCCGCGCGCCACCAGCCCGGCGATGACGAGGCTGGCCGAGGCCCGCAGGTCGGTCGCCATCACCGCCGCGCCGTCGAGGTGGTCAACGCCGGTGACCACCGCGGTGTTGCCCTCGACCTCGATTTTTGCGCCGAGGCGGCGCAGCTCCTGCACGTGCATGAAGCGGTTTTCGAAAATCGTTTCGGTAATGAGTGCGGTACCGCGCGCCACGCAATTGAGCGCCATGATCTGCGCCTGCATGTCGGTCGGAAAGGCCGGATAGGGCGCGGTGCGGAAGCCGACCGCCTTCAATTCATTGTTCATGCGCAGACGTATCCAGTCGCCGCCGGTTTCGATGTCGGCGCCGGCGTCGCGCAGCTTGTCGAGCACGGCATCGAGAATGCCGGGGTTGGCGTCGCGCAGGCGCACATCGCCACCGGTTGCTGCAGCCGCCGCGAGAAAGGTACCGCTTTCGATGCGGTCGGCCATGACCTGATGACTGGCCGCGCCGAGTTTCTCCACGCCCGTGATACGGATGGTGTCGCTGCCGGCGCCGCTTATCTTTGCCCCCATCGCAATCAGGCAGTTCGCCAGATCGACCACCTCTGGCTCGCGCGCGGCGTTTTCAATCACCGTTTCGCCATCGGCGAGCGTGGCCGCCATCATGATGTTTTCGGTGCCGGTCACGGTGACCATGTCGGTGACTATGTGCGCGCCCTTCAAGCGCGGCGCGCGTGCCAGCATGTAGCCGTGCTCGACATTGATCGTTGCACCCATTGCCTGGAACGCCTTGACGTGCTGATCGACCGGCCGCATGCCGATCGCGCAGCCGCCGGGCAGCGAGACGCGTGCCTCGCCGCAGCGCGCCAGCAGCGGCCCGAGCACCAGCACCGAGGCGCGCATGGTTTTGACCAGCTCGTAGGGCGCGACCGGGTTGTTGAGCTGGCCGGCGTCGAGTTCGACCCCGAGCTTCTCATCGACTGAAACCTGGATGCCCATCTGCGCGAGCAGCGCCAGCATGGTCGTCACATCGTGCAGATGCGGCACGTTGGCAACGCGCAGCGGCTCGGCGCTGAGGATGGCAGCGCAAAGAATCGGCAGCGTCGCGTTTTTTGCGCCGGAGACGCGCACTTCGCCTTTGAGCGGCACGCCGCCCTCGATAATTAATTTATCCATATCGTTGATTCAGCGCGACGCCCATTCCTCGGGTGTCAGCGTCTGCATCGACAGCGCGTGAATTTCCTCTCGCATGCGGTCGCCAAGCGCCTGATAGACCAGCTGGTGCTGCTGCACCTTGCGCTTGCCCTTGAAGGCTGCGCTGACGATGATGGCCTCGAAATGATGGCCGTCGCCGGAGACTTCGACGTGTTCGCATTGCATGCCGGCTTCGATGTACTGCTTGATGTTTTCAGGCGTGGTCATGATTTCAATTCACCAATGAGGTTAATGACGCATCTTGTAACCGGTCTTCACCAGCCACAGGGTCAGCATCGACAGCGCCAGCAGGCATACTGCCACGATTCCGGCGGAAAGCCACGGCGAGACGTCGCCGACACCGAAGAAGCCGTAGCGAAAGCCGTCGACGATGTAGAAAAAGGGATTGAGATGCGAAAGCTGCTGCCAGAACGGCGGCAGCGAGTGCATGGAATAAAACACGCCGGAGAGAAACGTCAGCGGCAGGATGATGAAATTCTGGAACGCAGCCAGTTCGTCGATCTTGTTGGCCTGCATGCCGGCGATGATGCCGAGCACGCCCATGATGGCGCTGCCGAGCAGCGCGAACACCGCCACCCACAGCGGATGCTCGCAGCGCAGCCCGACGAACCACACGGTGCAGACCAGCACGCCGGCGCCGCAAACGAGGCCGCGCGCAATCGCCGCCAGCACGTAAGCGCTGAAAAATTCGCGGTGCGAAAGCGGCGGCAGCAGCACGAAAATGATGTTGCCGGTCATCTTCGACTGCATCAGGCTGGAGCTCGAATTGGCAAAGGCGTTCTGCAGCATCGACATCATCGCCAGGCCCGGCACCAGAAATGCGGTATAGCCGACGCCCGGATAGGGTTCGCCGGTATTGCGCAGCGTGTGGCCGAAGACCAGCAGAAACAGCAGCGCCGACAGCACCGGCGCGAGAATGGTCTGCACGTTGACCTTCCAGAAGCGCAGCCATTCCTTGTAGAAGAGCGTGGTGAAACCGGTCAGCGCGCCGGCTTGCGGTTCAATCTGAAGTTTGCTGGTATCGTCGCTCACGCCATCCTCAGTGATTCATGATCTTGACGAACACTTCTTCGAGATCGGGCTGTGCCACTTCCATTTCGAGCACGCGCACGCCGGCCGTGCGCAGCGCGGCCAGCACGCCCTCGACACGGTCGTAACCGTCGAGCGCCAGCATGCAATCTTCGTTATCGCCCTGCGCCAGCAGCGATTTGAGTTCCGCCGGCAGCCCCGGCGCAGCCAGCTTGAGCTTGATCTGACAGCCGGAGAAACTCTTCAGCAGGTTCTGCGTGGTGTCGCTGGCAACGATCTCGCCGCGCTTCAACATCGCAATGCGCCCGCACAGCGCCTCGGCCTCTTCCAGATAATGCGTGGTCAGCACGATGGTGTGCCCGTCGCGGTTCAGCCGGCGGATGAATTGCCAGAGCGACTGGCGCAATTCGACATCGACGCCCGCGGTCGGCTCATCGAGCACGATCACCGGCGGCTTGTGCACCAGCGCCTGCCCGATGAGAACGCGGCGCTTCATGCCGCCCGAGAGCTGGCGCATGTTGGTATCGGCTTTTTCGGTAAGGTCGAGACAATGCAGCAGTTCCTCGATCCAGGCACCGTTGTTGCGCAAGCCGAAATAGCCCGACTGAATGGTCAGCGTTTCGCGCACGGTAAAAAACGGATCGAACACCAGTTCCTGCGGCACCACGCCGAGCGCGCGGCGCGCCTGCCGGTAGTCGCGCACGACATCGTGTCCCATCACGGCCGTCTTGCCGGCAGTGGCGAAATTGAGTCCCGCGAGTATGCTGATCAGCGTGGTTTTGCCGGCGCCGTTGGGGCCGAGCAGACCGAAGAATTCGCCCTGCTCGATTTTCAGGCTCACGCCGGCGAGCGCCGTGAATCCGCCGTAGCGTTTGACGACCTGATCAACCTGAATGGCGGGAATCATCGAAACAGCGATAGACCTGAAAAAATGTTCAAGCGAAACGGCGCGCGCTGCGCAAGCGGCACAAACACCACCCCGGCCCGCTTCACGCGCCGGCGGGAATCAGGTCGGTGACCCCGTAAAGATCGGCGAGGCTCGCCAGACTGGCGGGCAGATTGCAAAAAGAAACCTTGCACTTGCGGCGCTGTGCGGCGCGCTGCCATTCGAACAGCAGGCTCAGCGCCGACGAATCCACTTCGGTGACGGCAGCCAGATCGACAACGACATCGCTGCCATTGAGATATTGATCCGCGGCGGCGCCGAGCGCAGCCGCCGTGGCCAAAGTGATCGGGCCGCTCAGGCGCAGTCGGCCGCCGTCGCTGGCGATTTGCGAGCTCATTTTTTCGCGGTCTGCTGCGCCAGGGTTTTGTTTTTGGTCGTCAGCGAAGCGATCAGACCGTCGATGCCGTTTTTCTGGATCTCATTGGTAAAGGTGCTGCGGTAGTTCTGCACCAGGCTCACGCCAGCGATCACCACGTCGTAGACCTTCCAGCCCTGCTCGGTCTTTTCCATGCTGTAGTTGACCTCGATCGGGTCACCGCCGCCGGACTGCTTGATACGCGACTGCACCGTCACCTCGGTATCGGCTGCCTGCATTTTCAGCGGCCGGTATTCGATCGACTGGTCCCGATATTGCGAAAACGCGCTGGCGTAGGTATGCACGAGCAGCGTGCGGAACTCATTGGTCAGGCTCTGCTGCTGGGCCGGGTTGGCCTGGCGCCACGGTGCGCCGACGGCCAGGCGCGTCATGCGCGAGAAATTGAAATGCGGCAGCACCTTGGCTTCGACCAGATCGTAGACCTTGCGCGTGTTGCCGGACTGGATGTCCTTGTCCGAGCGCAGAATGGTCAGCACTTCGTCGGTCACCTTCTTGGCGAGCGCATCGGGCGCGATGTCCTGCGCGGAGACGCTTTGCATGAAACCCAGCAAGCCGCAGAGCGCCATCCCGCCGACCAGTCGTTTGAATATCGTGTTCATCTGTTTTCCTTCCCTTCTAGAACGCTATAACGTTTACACCCGCCCGGCGGGCTACTTGCTGCTGCCCGAACCGTCCGCCGCCTTGTTGTACATGAACTGGCTGATCAGCTTCTCAAGCACCACAGCGGACTGCGTCAGCTTGAGCGTTGCGCCCGGTGCCAGCGGCTTGTCCTCTGCCCCGCCCTCGAAACCGACATATTGCTCGCCGAGCAGGCCGGCCGTCAGGATCGATGCCGAGGTGTCCTGCGGAAACTTGTAGCGGCTGTCGATGTTCATCGTCACGCGCGCGACAAACTTGTCATTGTCGAAACTGATGCCGGCGACGCGGCCAACCACCACGCCGGAACTCTTCACCGCGGCGCGCGGCTTCAGGCCGCCGATGTTGGTGAATTCAGCCGACAGCTGATAAGTGTCGCTGCTGCCGAGACTGCCCATGTTGCCGACTTTCAGCGCCAGTATCGTCAACGCGCCAAGCCCAGCCACCATGAACAAGCCGACCCAAAGATCGATCGTCGAGCGTTCCATTAGACCCCCCGAAACATAAATGCGGTTAAGATGAAATCCAGTCCGAGAATCGCCAGCGACGATGTCACGACGGTGCGCGTGGTCGCGCCCGAAACGCCCTCAGCCGTCGGTGGCGAGTCATAGCCTTCAAACAAGGCAATCCAGGTCACGGCGATGCCGAAGACCACGCTTTTGATGACACCGTTGACGATGTCCTCGCGAAAATCCACCGCGCTTTGCATCTGCGACCAGAACGAGCCGTCGTCGACGCCGATCAGCACGACGCCGATCAGGTAACCGCCGTAGACGCCCATCGCGCTGAAAATCGCCGCCAGCAGCGGCATCGAGACCACGCCAGCCCAGAAGCGCGGCGCCACCACGCGCGCGATCGGATCGACGGCCATCATTTCCATTGCCGACAACTGTTCGGTGGTTTTCATCAGGCCGATTTCAGCCGTCATTGCCGAACCGGCGCGGCTGGCAAACAGCAGACCGGACACCACGGGACCCAGTTCGCGCACCAGCGAGAGCGCCACCAGCACGCCGAGCGCCGACTCCGAACCGTAGGTATTGAGCGTCTGGTAGCCCTGAAAGCCGAGCACCATGCCGACGAACAGGCCGGAGACCAGGATGATGATCATCGACTGCACGCCGGTGTAATACAACTCGCGCACAATCAAGTGTATGCGGCGGAAGCTCGCGCCCGAATTGAGCAGCGTCAGCGCGAAAAACCGCGTCGCATAGCCAAAGCGCAACACGGAGTCGATCGTGCGATGACCGACCGCGCGGACATTGATGATGGCGCCACGGTTAAACAAGTTCCAGCTCCTCGTTGAATTTGCGGCTCGGGTATTGATAGGCCACCGGACCGTCGGCTTCGCCCCACACAAACTGGTGCACCAGCGGGTCTTTCGAAGCGCGCAGTTCCTCGGGCGTGCCGTGGGCAACCATCACGCCCTCGGACAGATAATAAACGTAATCGACGATGTCGAGCGCCTCCTGCACATCGTGGGTCACCACGATGGACGTCGAACCCAGCGTATCGTTCAGGCGCCGCACCAGATTGCGGATGACGCCGAGTGAAATCGGATCAAGCCCGGTAAACGGCTCGTCGTACATCATCAGCATCGGGTCAAGCGCAATCGCCCGCGCCAGAGCCACGCGGCGCGACATGCCGCCCGAAAGTTCCGACGGCATCAGGTTGTGCGCGCCGCGCAAACCCACCGCGTGCAGTTTCATCATCACGATGTCGCGGATCATCGATTCGGACAGGTCGGTGTGCTCGCGCATCTGGAAGGCGACATTGTCGTAGACCGACAGATCCGTGAACAATGCGCCGAACTGGAACAGCATGCCCATGCGCCGGCGCATTTTGTAGAGGCCGTCGCGGTCCATCGCGCTGGTCAGTTCGCCGTCGACGCGGATCTCGCCGCGGGTCGGCTTGAACCAGCCGGCGATGAGACGCAGCAGGGTGGTCTTGCCCGATCCGCTGATGCCCATGATGGCCACCACCTTGCCGCGCGGGATCTTCATGTCGATGCCCGTCAGGATCGTACGCCGTTTGTCGTACGAATAGCCGACACCGCTGATTTCGACGAGATTTTCGGTTGCCACGATCGGGGCGCAGTCGCAAAACCATGGATTCTAAACAGTCGGCACCAACATCACAATCAATGCCCGCGGCGGGCGCCGGCGGCAGCGCCGGGAATTGCCGCGTGCCGGTGCGGTAAAATAGCCGCCCGTTCAGACCCTGCCGCCCCCATGACCACACCCGCCCTGCGCTTTGACGGCGTCACCAAAAGCTACGGCCGCACCGCGGTGCTGCACGGCGTGTCCTTTGAAATCGGGCGCGGCGACTTTTTCGGGCTGGTCGGCATCAACGGCGCCGGTAAAACCACGCTGCTCAAATGCCTGCTCGATTTCTGCACGTTCACCGGCGGCGCCATCGAAATTTTCGGTGTCGCGCACGACGCGCCCGGTGCGCGCAGCCGGCTCGCCTTTCTGCCGGAGCGGCTCAACCCGCCGTATTACCTGACTGGCGAGGACTTCATCCGCTACACGCTGGACATGCAGGCCGTGCCCTATGACCGCAGTGAAGCCGAACGCATGATGCGCGCGCTCGACCTCGATATTGCCGCGCTGACGCGGCCGGTACGCACCTATTCGAAAGGCATGACGCAGAAGGTCGGCATTGCGGCCTCGCTGCTGTCCGGCAAGGACCTGTTCATTTTCGACGAACCGACCAGCGGCCTTGATCCGAAAGCGCGCGCACTGTTCAAGCAGCAACTGCAGGAACTCAAACGCCAGTCGCGCACCGTTTTGTTCACCTCGCATGCGCTTGCCGACGTCGCCGAAGTCTGCGACAAAATGGCGGTCATGCATGCCGGTGAATTGCGTTTTTGCGGCACTCCGAGCGCCCTCTGCGATCAGTTCGGCGGCAGCGACCTCGAGTCCGCCTTCCTGAATTGCATTGGCAGCGCGGTTTCCGCCTGAACCGGTGACCCTGAGGCGGACTATCAGCACACGGGGCTATCTGGCAAAATACGCCCTCGCGTCAGGGGGGAACATTGGAGCAAACGCAAGCCAAGCCTGATCTGCTGATCGTTGATGACGATCCGCTGATCAGCGATACGCTGAACTTTGTATTGAGCCGCGACTTCAACGTTTACGTCGCGGAATCCCGTACGCAGGTCAAAAGCCTGTTGCGCCAGCTGGACAACCCGCCGCAACTCGCCCTGATCGACCTCGGCCTGCCGCCGACGCCGCACCGCCCCGACGAAGGCTTCAAACTGATCGGCGAACTGATCGCCAGTTCGCCCACCATCAAGATTCTGGTCCTGTCAGGCCAGAACGACGAAACCAACGCGCGGCATGCGCGCACGCTGGGCGCAATCGAATTCATCGCCAAGCCCTGCGAGCCGGAAAAGATCAAGCAACTGCTGCAAAAGGCGCTGCAGATTCGCAGCGCCGAAATCAGCGCGCCGGCCGGCGAAGGCGGCCTGATCGGCAATAGCCTGCTGATCGAAAAGCTGCGCCAGCAGATCACGCAATACGCCAATGCGCCGTTTCCGGTGCTGATCGAGGGCGAATCCGGCAGCGGCAAGGAACTCATCGCCAGCGCGCTGCACCGCCAGAGCAACCGTGCGGCGAAACCCTTCCTCGCATTGAACTGCGCCGCGATCTCGCCCAACCTCGTCGAGCCGACGCTGTTCGGCTACAGCAAGGGCGCATTCACCGGCGCCACCACTTCGCGCGCCGGCTACTTTGAAGATGCCAAGGACAGTTCGCTGTTCCTCGACGAGATCGGCGAACTGCCGCTCGAACTGCAGGCCAAACTGCTGCGCGTGCTCGAAAACGGCGAGTATCAGCGCGTCGGGGAAACGCAAAGCCGCGTCAGCAATGCGCGCGTGATCGCCGCCACCAATCGCGACATGCGCCAGGAAATCCGCAACGGCCGCTTTCGCGCTGATCTCTACCATCGCCTATCCGTATTCACGGTGGCAGTGCCGCCGCTGCGCGATCTGGGCGACGACAAGCTGATGCTGCTCGACCATTTCCGCGATTTTTATTCGCGCCAGGCGAACACCAAGGCTTTCCATCTCGATGAAGGCGCGCGGGTCCTCTGGCTTGATTACGGCTTCCCCGGCAACGTGCGCGAATTGCGCAACATCGTCATCCGGCTGACGACCAAATATGCGGGCCAGGCGGTCAACGGCGAGCAGCTGCAGACCGAACTCGATATGGAAAGCATGACCGTCGATCTGCCGGGACTGCCGGCGGGCCAGGATTTCAAGGCGGTGCTTGAGGCTGCGAAAAAACATCTGCAGATCCAAAAAAGCTTCAATCTCGATTTGACCCTGCAGCAATGGGAAAAGGGTTATGTCGAGGCGGCGCTGGCGATCACGCAGGGCAACCTGTCGCAGGCGGCCAAACTGCTCGGCATCCACCGCACCACGCTCTACAGCCGGATGCAGAACTACGGCACGCAAGGTGACGCGCCTGATTCATCCTCATAACGGCATGGCCGTCGCCGCCACCCACAACCTGCGCGCGAGGTAGCCTGTGTATTACGCACATTTCGGATTGACCCAGCCGCCTTTCCGCATCACGCCGAACACCGAGTTCTTTTACGGCGGCGGCAATCGCGGGCCGATACTCGAAGCGTTGATCTACGCCATCAGCCAGGGCGAAGGCATCATCAAGGTCACCGGTGAAGTCGGCAGCGGCAAAACAATGTTGTGCAACATGCTGCAGTCCAGACTGCCGCCGACCGTCGAGACCGCCTATATCGCCAACCCGAGCGTTTCCCCCGAGGAAATCGTGCATGCGGTAGCGCTCGAACTGCACCTCAAGCCGCCGCGCGACGCCGGCCATCTCGAACTCATGCAGATGATCCACGCGCATCTGCTCGAACGGCACGCGGCCGGCAAACAGGTTGTCATGTTCGTTGAAGAATCACAAAGCATGCCGATTGCCACGCTCGAAGAAATCCGTCTGTTGTCGAACCTCGAAACGGCCAACAGCAAACTGCTGCAGATCGTGTTGTTCGGCCAGCCCGAACTCGAAGACAACCTGCGGCAAACGCATATTCGCCAGTTGCGCGAACGCATCACGCACAGCTTCCGGCTGAGCCCGCTGAAAACCAGTGAAATCGGCGATTACCTGAGCTTTCGCCTGCGCGCTGCCGGGTATCGCGGGCCCGACCTCTTTTCTGCGTCGGTCATCAACGCCATGGCCAAAGCGTCGGGCGGCCTCACCCGCCGCATCAATCTGATCGCCGACAAGGCGATGTTGGCCGCGTTCGCCGAGAACACCCACACGATCAAGCTCAAGCACATCAAGGCTGCGGTTCGCGACAGCGAATTCAGCCATTACGAGCCGCCGCAACCGCGTGTGCGCGTCAGTTTCGTGCTGGCGGCATTCGGTATCGGCGCATTGCTTGGCGTCGGGATTCTGGCCTTCATCCAGAACCTTCAGCAAGCACCCACTTCGGTCGTAGAGCCTGTGGC
>CAZVDN010000013.1:0-10085 GCA_964625665.1 uncultured Streptomyces sp.
TACCGAGCCGCTTCAACGGCTGCCCGGCAATCTTCCAGGTGCGAGGATCCTTGAGCTTGATGCTCTTCGCATCAGGCGGCGTCAGTTTGGCCGCCGCGGCGGCAACTTTGCCGTAGGTCGTTGAACGCTTGGATGCCGCATGGGTGATCACGCCATCGGCCACCGTCAGCTCGTCGACCGGCACCTTCCATTGGTCAGCCGCCGCCTGCATCAGCATGATGCGGGCTACCGCCCCGCCGCGGCGCACATAATCCTCAGAGGTGCGGATACCGCGGCTGCCGCCGGTGCCCATTTCGCCCCAAACGCGTTTGCGCGCGAGGTTCTGTCCGGGCGTAATGAATTCGGTCCGCACATTCTTCCAGGCGCACTCCAGCTCCTCGGCCACCAGCTGCGCAAGTCCGGTTTCCGTGCCCTGCCCCATCTCCGAACGCGCGATACGGATAACGCAGGTGTTATCCGGCTTGATCACCACCCAGGCGTTGACCTCGGCGCCCGCAGCCGCCTTCGCCTCCGCCGCACTGGCGGCAAACGGCATGTTGAAGCCTATTGCCAGACCGCCGCCCGCAGCGGCGGTGCCGATAATGAATTTGCGCCTGGCGCTGCTCGCAACCGTCGATTTTTTACGTGTCGTCATGATTGATCTCCCCCGGCCTAGACTTTGGCTTTGGCGCCGTTGCCGCCCTTGGCCATGCCCGCCGCCACATGCACGGCGGCGCGGATGCGTTGATAGGTGCCGCAGCGACAGATATTGGTCATCGCTTCATCGATGTCCTTGTCGCTCGGGTTCGGGTTCTTTTTCAGCAGGGCCGCGGCCGCCATCAACTGGCCGGACTGGCAGTAACCGCATTGCGGCACATCGACTTCCAGCCAGGCCTTCTGCACCGGATGCGAAGCATTGCGCGACAATCCCTCGATGGTGACGATTTTGTCGGAAGCCTTGACGTTCGACACGGGGATCGAGCAGGAGCGGCGGACTTCGCCGTTGATATGCACAGAACATGCACCGCACTGGGCGACGCCGCAGCCGTATTTGGTGCCGGTCAGGCCGACCTGCTCGCGAATCGCCCACAACAGCGGCGTATCATCCTCGACCTTGACGTCATGCGTTCTGCCATTGATATTGAGTTTTGCCATGAACCCCTCCGTTGGCTTGCCTGAACGGCAAGTATTGTTTGTGATCGATCCGGCACGGTCGGATGTCCCAGCCCGCCGTGCTGCCGGCGGACATCATATCGCATCCGCGCACGGGTGTGCGCCGGCGAAACCGCGGATCAAGCGGCCAGCAAGGCGGCCAGATCGGCGCTGTCGGCAACCGCGCCGAGATCGCCGATCATGGCTAGCAGCTGTTCGACGCGCGGTGCGCCGAAAACGCTGCCGGCACACTCGCGGAACTTGGCGACCACTTCATCCTGGCTGAGCGGCCGCTCGCCGGCGCCGCGGAACTGCTCGACCCGTGTGCTGACGGTGCGCCCGTCGCGCAGGCGGATTTCCATGACAGCCGGCGCCGCAATGGCGTTCACCTTGCCGCGCAATGCCTCGCGACTCAATTCCGGCGGCACCACGGTTTTCACCCGCGGCATCAGCGCGCGCACTGCCGGGTCCTGCACTTTTTCATCGGTGAACTGTGCCAGCCCCATGCGCCGGTCGATGATGGCGCGCGCCACGCAATACGGAATGCTGGTACGCCCCTGCAATCCGGTTTGCGGATTGACGTGAAACACGGTTTCCGGAATCAGGTAATGAACGCCGCAGCGGATCTCCTCGATATCGTCGGGTTTAAGATCATGCGCCGATGCCAGTTCGATGGCGCAATCGATTGGCCGCTGCAGCGGAAATCCGCAGGGATAGAGTTTCAGATAGAGATTCGGACCAAGCAGGGCGAATTCGCGCCCCAGCGCATTCATCGCCGCATCGAGTTTTTCAGTGCCGACGCCGAAAAGGTTGCAGAACCCCATGCGGCTTTCAAGAATCGCCGGGTCAGCGGTAAATCCGCGTTGGGCAAGAAGTGCCGCAGTGACCCCGTTGCGCGCGGCCACGCCGGAATGAAAGGCCTGCATCATGGCGCCGAAATTCTGCCGCGATCCGGCTGCCAGCGACGTCGCAATGCCCAGTGCCATGCGCACGCGTTCGGCGTCGAGCCCGAGCAAACGGCAGGCGGCGGCCGTTGCCCCCATGGTGCCGACGGTGGCGGTCGCATGCCAGCCGCGTTCGTAATGGTCGGGCGCGATCGCCGGCCCGAGAGACGCTTCGAGTTCAAAACCGACGATATAGGCTTCGAGCAGTGCCTGGCCGGGCAGATGGCGCGCCTCGCCCAGCGCCAGCAGTACCGGTAACAGCGTCGCGGTGGCATGTCCGGGCATGATCAGGCAGGTGTCTTCATAGAGCAGCGCCGACGACAGCATGCCGTTGGCCAGCGCAGCATCGGGTAACGAGGTGCGCAGGTTGGTGCCCATCACCACTGCCTGCGGCGCGCCGCCGCAATCGCGGATGAAATCGAGCAGCAGGCCGCTGGACGAATATTTCGCGCCGGCCACGGCACAACCGATGCAATCGAGCAGCGCCGTGCGCGCGCGACGCAGCGCCTCAGGCGGGATGTCCGATGCCTTGAGGTTTGTGACGAACTGCGCGACTGTGTCTGTTGCACCCATTGTTGCCTCCGCACTGATTCAGAAAATGCTTGGCGGAGTGGCGCATCGCGCGCAGGTCCGGCCTCACAGGAAGGCCGAAGAATAACGTATTCGCCGGCGGTCGGGCACTCAGGCAGAGGCGCTGCCGACCGGCAGCTCAACAACACAGACGGCCGAACGGCCATCCGTCTAATCAGCGCAGGCTAATTTTCAGGCGCGTTCTGGTCGTTTTTCTTGCCGCGGCTTTTCCACCACACGGCAAAAATGAAACCGGCGGTCCCGCCGAAAAAAACCAGCCCGAAAAGCGCAATGCCGACCCAGTTCATTTCGGTCGGTATCGGCGCATCTTTAACCTCATCCGCAAAGGCGAGAAAGGAACCCAAAAACGGCAGCATGCGCGCAATCAGTTTTGCCATGACAGAACTCCGCGACCTGGCGTCGAAAACAAGTCGAAAAAATTTAAAATGATTGCCGTTGCATGCTGGAAAGCTGCAGTGAAACGATACCGGCCCGACGCCCGCTATGATGGCGTGCCATCCTTACGGAGGGCTTACACGCGGCTTTCCGGACATTTTGCGATCGCGCACCCACGTCCGGTTACGCAGCGGCGACGATCATCCCCCTGCACTCGCCGAACCCGATCTGTACGCCGCCGTCGCGCCGCGCATGCGCGCGCAGAATCAGTTCGTCGCCGTCCTCGAGCCAGGCCCGCATTTCGCCATTGGCAAGCGCGAGCGGTTTCTTGCCGTCAAAAGAGAGTTCGGCGAAGCTGCCGAAACCGGTTTCGTCGGGCGCGGAAATGGTGCCGCTGCCGAAGAGATCACCCGCTTCAAGATTGCAACCGCCGCAGGTGTGGTGGGCGACCATCTGCGCAAGCGTCCAATAAAGGTGCTTGGTGTTGGTGACGGTCAGGCGCTGCGGCGGTTGGCCGTTCGCGCGCATCGCCGGTGTCGCCAGCCAGGCCTCGAGTTCAATGTCGAAAGCGCCACTGCGCTGATCGTCTTCATTCCACAGATACGACAGCGGCGCCGGATCACCGGCCGGGCGCGGCGCCTGCGCGAGGCGGAACGGGGCGAGCGCCTCCACGGTGACGATCCACGGCGATACCGTTGTAAGGAAATTCTTGCAAAGAAACGGTCCGAGCGGCGGCATTTCCCAGCCCTGCACGTCGCGCGAAGACCAGTCGTTGAGCAAACAAAGGCCGACGACGTGCTCGCCGGCCTGCGCAACCGGCACCGGCTCGCCGAGCGCATTGCCCGGCCCCACCCAGTTGCCGAGTTCGAGTTCGAAGTCGAGCTTTCGTGTGGGCCCGAATTCCGGCACGTTCGGCGTGCCAAGCACGCGCTGGCCGTCGGGCCGGCGCACCGGGTGGCCCGACACGCGCACGCTCGAGGCGCGCGAGTGATAAGCCACCGGCACATATTTGTAGTTCGGCGCAAGCGGCGGGTTGGCGCCGCGGCGCACGCCGCCGTTACGGGCATGGTGGATGCCGGCGTAGAAATCCGTGTAGGCCCCGATTTTCGCCGGCAGATGCATGGTGCAGCGCGCGGCCTCGTGCAGCAGTGTGCCCGCCAGTTTCTCGACCTTCGCACGCTCGGTACCGCCGGCGTCGAGCAGCGCGAAAAGCCGCCGGCGCAGTGCGCGGCGCGGCCCGCTGCCGAGCGCCATCAGCGGATTGAGCATCGGCCCTGCTGCCGCCGCCGCGGCGACCCCGGCCTCGCCGCTGAAGAGCCCGGCATCCAGTGCCGCCTTGAGGTCAAAGATTGAGTCGCCGATGGCAACACCGCCGCGCGGCGCGCCTTCCGCAGTGCTGAATACGCCGAACGGCAGGTTCTGCAGCGGAAACTCCGTGTGGCCGTTGGCCGATGCCACCCAGCTCGTGCGCGCCGGATCGTGGGTCTCGTCGAGCGGAAAATGCATGATCAACCTTTCAGGTGGCGCTTGTCGCGCGGGCCGCGGATACGCGCCATGCGCGCGTGGAACTCGAACACGTCGGGCTTGCGCGTGTCGCCGCTGAATTCACGGTAGAGCGTGGCGACATTGACAATCACGCGCTCAGAGTCGATCCAGTCGCGAAACTCCGCCATCGAAATATCGAGCGCCGCCTCGGCTTCAGGCATGCCGGCGTCGTATCGACGGCGCGCTTGAGCCGTCAGATATTCGAAGTAATGTTTAACTGCTCGCACCCCAGCCTTGTCGGTGATCGGGCCGTGGCCGGGCACGATGGTCTCGACATCCCAGGCGAGAATGCGGTCGCAGGCGGCTATCCAGTTCGAGATCGGGCCGTCCCAGGTGATCGGATGGCCGCCGATGAACAGAATGTCGCCGGTGAACACGGTACGCGTCGACGGCACATGCACCAGCACATCACCGCGGGTATGCGCCGGGCCCACCATCGTCAGTTCGACCTCACGCGCGCCGACACGCAATTTCATCTCGCGCTCGAAGGTCTCGGTCGGCGGCGTGTAAACCAGCCCCTCGAAATCAAAGATGCCGTCGTAGAGGTCGTGCCAGGCGGCGCCGGCTTCGCCGTAGTCGCGCCAGTTCCGCATCATCGCCGAGCGCTTCTCAGGCGTGTGCTGTGCCATTTCTTCCGCACAGGCACGGCTGGCAACGATGCGTGCGCCCGCTACCAGCTGATTGCCGAAGGTATGGTCGCCGTTCGAATGCGTATTGACCAGCGTGCCGATTTGCGCGGCTGCGGGCACTGCCGAGCGGTATCCGTCGAGCATTTCGCGCGTATGCGCGAGATCCATCAGCGTATCGACCAGAAGCGTCTCACCGCCGTCAGTGATCAGGCCGGAATTGCTGAAGCCCCAGCCGCCATCGGGTTGCAGCCATGCATAGCAACCGTTACCGATGTCCTGCAAACCCTTGCGATATTGCCAGCGTGCCATGCAATCTCCCGCCGAATGCGAAAAAACCAAGCATAACCGATACGCGGGAACACCGTTCCCCCGGGGCAGTCTGCCCCATGTTGCTCACTGCAAACGGGTTGCCCTGCGTCCAAGGTTTCCATCATAATCAATCGCGCATATTCGCGATTCTTTTGGAGACCGGGGCGGCCGCTGCGGCACCGGCAATACGATTGCATCAGCCCCTGATTGATCATGAATAAAGGTCCCATCATTGCCCTGCTGGCCGCCTGCATCGCCTGCGGCATCTACTGGAACTACCGATCCGTGCAGTCGGCGAACGAGGCACGCCTGCTCGAGGAACGCACGCGCGCGACGAAGATGGAAGCGGAAATCGACCGCCTCAAGGCGGAGCTCAGCGCACGCGAAGATAACGCGCGCCTGCGCATGATCGAACAGCAGCAGAACGCCGCCTCTGCGCAGCAGGCGCGCGAACTCGAACAAAACCGCGCCACCGCCGATCAGGTTACCCGACAGAACGAAACCGAGAAATCCCGCATCGAGCGCCAGCAGGAACTGGAACGCCAGCTGATTGAGGTGCAACGGCAGGCCGCAGACATGCTGGCGCGGCGCCAGGCAGCCGAAAGCGAAGCCGATGCGCGGCAGCGCGCGGCGCGCGATGCGCAGACCATCCAGGCGCTGGAAAATGAACGCCTGAATGCACGGCGCCAGCAGGAACAGGAAGCCCTGCGACAGCAACTTCAGCAGGCGCAGCAGGACGCGCTGCGCCGTCAGCAACAGCAGTACGAAGACCAGCGTCGCCGCGCTCAGCAGGGTTATTGAGCGGGCTGCGCTGCGCCCCGGCGCTCTGCCTGTCGCCTGTTGGCACCTGCCGACACCTGAGCCTACAATGGCCCGAACGCCCGCGAAGACGGGTGCCCATAAAGGAGGAAACGACCATGACCACCGCCCGAACCCGGCCCCTGCCCGCCAGGATCAATCAACAGCGTCGCCGCCTGCTCACCGCGCTGGGCGGCGCCGGCATCACGACGGCGGTCGGCGGTTGCGCGTCATGGCCGGCCGATGGGCCGCGCGGTCTGGCGAAGGCGACCGCCGTCAATCATCTTTCCTATGCTGTGACCGATTACGCGCGCACACGGGACTTTTACGTCGAGATGCTCGGCATGAAGGTGGCATGGGACAACGGCAGGATGTGTGCCGTCGAGTTCGGCGACCCGGCCAAACCGGAGGGCCTCTACATCGTTCCGGTCAAACCGGGCGAAAAAGCCGCGATCAGCCACATCGGCTACTCGGTGGAAAACTTCCCCGCCAACAAGGAAAAAATCGCCAGCGAGCTCAGGCGCCAGAACATCAAATTCAAGGCCGATACCGAATGGGGCTGGACGCTCGATGACCGCGCGGGCTACATGATCCATTTCATTGCCGAGACCGGTATCTTCCCCGGCGCCAGCGATCCCTGCGCGATCATCAATTCCGACCGTTGCAAGGGCGCCGAGGCAGCCGGTCTGAAGAACCTCGCCTCCGCGCCGAAGCCCAGCGGGCGGGGCTTCAAGGCAACCGCCTTCAGCCACATCGTGTTGTGCGTCGATGACATCTTCAAAACGCGCGATTGGTATGAGCAGATGTTCAGCATGCGCACGATCTATAACAAGGCTGAAGAACCCAACGCGCAGGCCATGCTGCGTTTCGGCAACAACACGCTCTATCTGCGCAACATCAAGCGCCCGGGCGGCAAGCCCTATGTCGATCACTTCGCCTTCGAAATCGAAAACTACGATCAGGACCGCGTCGAAGCCGAGCTTAAACGCCGCGGCTACAAGCCGGTGCCGGATTCGAAACTCGGCTGGACCATACAGGATCCCGAAGGGATGCGCATCGAAATCGCCGGCCGCGGGCTGCCGGAATACATTTCCGAACAGTGCAAGGGGCGCGCCGCAGACTGTCCGGGCGGCCCGCGCGGCTGAACTGCGGTGATGGTGTTCCGCGGCGACCGTCAGGCCCAGGCCACCAGCTTGCGTTCGTTCTGCATCAGGCGGTCAATCGCGCTTTTCAGCTGTTCCAGGCTGTAAGGCTTGGAGACGTAATCGTCCATGCCCGCCGCACGGCACCGCTCGCCGTCGCTGCTCAGCGCATTGGCCGTCAGCGCAATCACAGGCAACCGGCGCGTGCCGCCGGCCTCGCGCGCGCGCAGCCGGCGCGTTGCCTCATAACCGCCCATGTCGGGCATCATGCAATCCATCAGCACCAGATCGTAGCGCGTGTTCTCGACGGCCTTGAGCGCATCGATGCCGTTTTCGGCAAGATCAAACGTGCAGCCGAGCTTTTTCAGCAGCGTTTGCGCCATCAACTGGTTGGCTGGATTGTCCTCGACCAGCAGGACATGCAGGCCGCGCTGCGGCTGCGTCAACTCAGTGCCGGCCGGTGCGGACTGCGGCGCCACTGCTTCATCGGCCCGCAGCAATGCCGGCAATTCAACTTCAAACCAGAATTCCGAACCTTTTTCCGGTTCGCTGATGATGCCGATCGAACCGCGCATTTCGTCCACAAGGCGCTTGCAGATGGCAAGGCCCAGTCCGGTGCCGCCGAAACGCCGCGTGATCGATCCGTCTGCCTGCGTAAACGGCTGAAACAGCCGCGCCTGGGTCTTTTCCGGAATGCCGATGCCGGTATCGCGCACTGCAAAACGCAATCGCATGCGCTCGCCGCCGTCGCCGCCACCGACCGCAGACAGTGACACCTTGATGCTGCCGGCGTTGGTGAACTTCAGCGCATTGCTGACGAAATTCGACAGGATCTGGCGCAGCCGCACCGGATCGCCGATGAACCGCTGACGCACTGCCGGATCAATGACGGTCTCCAGCGACAGACCCTTGGCATTGGCGCCCTGCATGAAAAGCCGCGTCACACCGGTCACCAGATCACGCGGATCCAGCGGCAGCGCTTCGAGACGCAATTGACCGGCTTCGATTTTCGAAAAATCGAGAATGTCATTGATGATCTCGAGCAGCGCCTGCCCCGACTGGTGCAACGTGTCCGCAAATTCGCGCTGCTCGGCCGTGAGTTCGGTGTCGAGCAGCACCTCCGACATGCCCAGAATGCCGTTCATCGGGGTGCGGATTTCATGGCTCATGGTCGCCAGAAACTCCGACTTGGCGATGTTCGCTGCCTCGGCTTCGTTTTTGAGCCTGATGGTCAGCAGCATGTCTGCCTCGCGGCGCTGCAACAGCACATACAGCACCCCGAACACGAGTATCAGCATGACGATGCTGCCGGCGCTGATCGTGCCGATGGTCCACGCCGCGCGCTGCCAGCCGGCGAGGAACAGATCGCTGGTCACCGAAATCGAAACAATCACCGGGAATTTGTCGACGGTCCGTGCCGCAATCATGCGCAATTGCCGGTCGTTCGGATCGGAAACCCGAGGCTGGTTCGTCTCGAGCACGCCCTCGGTCTGCTGCATTTCATGGATGATGCGATAGGTGCCGCCGCGAAACGGTTTACCCATCGAAGCATCCGCCGCCGGCGCCCGCGCCAATAGAACGAAGTCGTTGCGCAGCAGACTGAGGCTGGCGCCCTCGCCCAGGCCGATCGATTGATAGAAGTCGGAGAAAAATTCGCTCGACAGTCCGACGAGAATCAGGCCGAGAAAGCGCCCGTCCGGCGCCTCAAGACGCCGGCTCAGATAAAAGGTCCACTTGTTGTTGCCGCGGTTGCGCACCGGCACGCTGACGAAATTGCGCACATCGGGATTGGCCGCCTGCGCCTTGAAATAATCGCGATCGGCCAGATTGATCGGCGGCGCCGGAAACGAACGGGTGAAATTGATGACGTCGCCGTTTTCGGCAACCACCGTCACCACGTCGATAAACGGCGAGCTTGCGGCGCGGTCGCGCATCATCTGGTGAAATTCCGCGGTTTTTGTTTTGGCGCGCAGCGTGGCTTCGTTGGTCACGCCGGCGAGCTGAATGCGCTGCGACACACCGTCCAGCACGAGGTTTGCCGAGGCCAGCGTCTGCGTCGTGTGGGACGCCAGCACCAGCGAATAATTCTTCATCTGTCCGCGCCATTCGTCGATGGCCTGCGCGCGCAGCATCCAGACGGCAATCGCACCGCTCACCGCGATCACCATGACAAGCACCAGACCGAGCAACAGAACGGCCTTGCTGGTCGACAAACCAAACACCTTGTTTCTCATCGCACTGCTCCAAACCGTCGAAAACACAACTCCCGGATATGCGGATTTTAGGCCTGATCGGGCGACCGTCTAACCGCTGAAAAGGCCCGGAAGTTCATGCCTTTCCGGAGGTTGCAAATTGCAAACCGTGCAGGAATGCATACAATGAACACGGATATTGACCCAAAACACGGATTTCAGGATGCCCTCCATACCCGCCCCCGGCGCGGCACTGTTCGCCGCCACGACATTGCTCGCCGCTGCATCCGCCGCGGCTCAGACTTATCCGGCCAAGCCGGTGCGCTTCATCGTGCCCTTCGCCGCCGGCGGCGGGCTCGACATCGTGCTGCGGCCACTCCTGCAGAAAATAAGCGAAAACCTGCATCAGCAGTTCGTCATCGACATTCG
>CAZVDN010000013.1:10095-24649 GCA_964625665.1 uncultured Streptomyces sp.
GCCAAGTCACCGGCCGACGGCTACACGCTGATCGGCGGCACCACCGGTTCGATCACCATCAATCCGAGCGTCTATCCAAAATTGCCGTTTGACGTATCGCGCGATCTCGTTGCCGTCAGCAACGTCGGTGCCACCTCCTTCGTCATGGTGGTCCACCCCTCGCTCAACGTGCACAACGTGCGCGAATTCATCGCTCTGGCAAAACGCCACCCCGGTGAACTCACCTATGGCTCGCCGGGCATCGGCGGCACCAATCACCTCGCGGCGGAATACTTTCTGCAGCAGACCGGCACCCGCCTCATTCATGTCCCTTACAAAGGCAGCCAGCCGCTGATCGCCGATCTGATCGGCGGCCATGTGATCATGGGGTTCGATTCGATGATGGCAACCATGCCGCAGGTGCGCGCCGGCCGCTTGCGGGCGATGGGCGTGGCCGCCCAGAAACGTTCGCCGGTGGCACCGGAAGTGCCGACCCTGGCCGAGGCCGGCGGGCCCGGACTGGTCATCGGCTCCTGGTATGGTTTGTTCGCACCGGCCGGCACGCCGCGCGAAATTCTGAACAAACTGCATGCCGAAATCACCAAGGCCTTGGCCATTCCGGAACTGCGTGAACGCTATCAAAGCACGGGACTGGAACCGATCGGCAGCAACTCAGAACAGTTTGCCGCGGAGGTCCGTGACGACATGGCGCGCTGGGCAAAAGTGGCGCGCACTGCCAACGTGCGCGCCGAATAGCGACTGCGGATTATTTCTCGCCGTCTTTTTCGGCGCGTTCCTGCATCTGCTGCACGGCGTCCTGCACTTTTGCCTGCGAGCGTTCCATCGTCTTCTTGCCTTCTTCCATTTCGTTTTTCTTGACCACGGTGCCGGTGGCCGCGGTGGTTGCGGTTTCGACCCCACAGGCGCCGAGGAGCATGAGCGCGGTAAAGGCGAGCAACAGGTCAAGCAGCTTCATGGCCATCCCTTTCTTCGTTTGAATATCGTGCAAGGTCAGAGCCGGGTATCGCGGTCACTCCAGTTCGATGCGCGCAGCTTTGACCACCTTGCGCCATTTCTCGATTTCGGCCGTGAATTTGGCGCGGAAGTCCGCGGGCAAGGTGCCGGCCGGCTCGACGCCGAGCGTCTGCCAGCGTTCTGCCATCGCCGGTGCGCTGACGATGCGTTTGACGTCTGCCGCGATTTTAGAAACCACCGCGGGCGGCGTGCCGCGCGGCGCAAACAAACCGTACCAGATATCCACCTCATAGCCGGGCACGCCCGATTCATGGATCGTCGGCACCTCGGGCAGCATCGGCGAGCGCTTCAGGCCGCTGGTACCGAGCGGTTTGACGCGGCCTGACTTGATCATCGGCAACTGGATCGGAATGCCGCCGAGATAAATCGACAGCTGACCGCCGATCAGATCGTTCTGTGCCTGCGGCCCGCTCTTGTAGGGCACGTGCACGATCTGCACACCGGCCAGCATGTTTAAAAGTTCGCCGGCCATGTGGTCGGAACTGCCGGTGCCGCCGCCGGAACCGAAACTCAACTGGCCCGGCCGCGCTTTGGCCAATGCGACCAGATCGCGCACTGAATTGACCGCCGACCCTGTCACCACCACCAGCACATTGCCGCGCGACGAAATCTGCGTCACCGGTTCAAAATCGCGCAACACTTCATAGGGCATCTTGCGGTAGACCGAAGGGCTGATCGCAAATGAACTCGATGCGAATAACAGCGTATAACCGTCGGGCGCCGCCTTGGCCACGGTCTCGGCACCGATGTTGCCGCCGGCACCGGCGCGGTTATCGACAATCACCGGCTGCCCCCACGCTTCGTTGAGTTTCTGCGCGAGCACGCGCGCAATGATGTCCATGCTGCTGCCCGGGCCGATCGGCACGACGATGCGCACCGGCCGCTGCGGAAACTCAGCAGCTGAGGCACAGAACGAAACCATCGAACACGCGCCGAGGAACAATCCCGCCTTCACGATATTCATGCAATCCATCCTATTCGACCTTCAGTCTCAGCGACCGCACAATACGGCCGTTCTTCTGCATTTCATTGCGGATAAAGCTGTCGAACTCCGCCGGCGTCATCGCACCAGCCGTCAGCCCGACCCGCGCCAATGCATCGTTGACTTCAGGCAACTGCAACGCACGGCCGATCTCAAGACTCAGGCGATCCACATAAGCCCTCGGCGTTCCGGCGCGCACCATGGCGCCGAACCAGTTGGTCGCATCGAACCCCGGGTAACCGGACTCGGCCACCGTGGGCACCTGCGGCACCGCACTCGAGCGCGCAATCGACGTCACCGCAATCGCGCGCATGCGACCCGATCCGATGTAAGGCGAACACTCCAGCACGTTACCAACCATCATGCTCGTATGACCGCCGAGCAACGCGATGGTCGCCGGACCGCCGCCACCATACGGCACATTGATCAATTCAATATTGGTTGCTTCACGGAACAATTCACCGGCAATGCGCCCGCCGCCAAGGATGCTAGCAACACCCCAGGTCAGTTCGCGCGGCCGCGCGCGGGCCAGCGCGACGAGTTCTCTAACATTGTGCGCCGGCAACGACGGATGCACGCAGATGATCAATGGATTGAATGCGATGCGGCTGACACCGGACAGATCGGCCAGCGAATCATAGGGCAGCTTTGCATGCGCTGACGGGTTGACGGTGAAACTGGTGGCCATCAACAACAATGTATTGCCATCGGCCGGTGCGCGCACCGCAGCCTCGGTACCGATCACCGTGTTTGCACCGGCGCGATTGTCGATGACGATGCTTTGGCCTAGCGAGCGATTGAGCGGAGCCGACAGTGCACGCGCGAGAGTATCGACCGCCCCGCCCGGCGGAAACGGCACGATCACCCGCAATGCGCGGCCGTCCTGCGCAACGACATCACCGGCGACGAACGCCGCAATCACCATAAAAACAGTCGAAGACAATCGCTGCATGTTCATTCCGCCGTTGCCCCCGACGCCTTCAGCACCTTGGCGCGGATGGCAATCTCATCCCGCACCATGCGGTCAAATTCCGCCGGCGATGTCGGTTTCGGCGTGGCGCCTTGCGCCGCCAGCCGTTCCACCATATCCGGCGAACGCAGAATGACACCCACCTCGTCGGACAGCTTCTTGATCACTGCTGCCGGCGTTTGCGCCGGCGCAATCAAACCGTACCAGCCGTCGTAGTTGAACCCGGCCAATGCGGATTCGGCGACAGTCGGCACATCCGGCAGCGCGGCAGCGCGGTCGCGCGTCGTCACAGCCAGCGCGACGAGGCGGCCGCTGCGCACCAGCGGCACCGCCGGCACGATCGAGGTAACGAGAAAGTGGATGCGCCCGGCGATGGTGTCGTTCAGCGCCTCCGGCGTGCCTTTATACGGCACGTGAATGACGTTGATACCGGCGGTCAGCTTGAACAGTTCGCCACCGACATGTGTGCCGCTGCCGATGCCCGAAGAACCGAAATTGATCTGGCCGGGCTTTTGCTGCGCAAGCGCGATCAGATCGCGCACGGTCTTCAGGCCCGTTCCCGGTGAAGTACCGATGACCATCGGCGTGCTGCCGATTTGTGTCACGCCGGTGAAATCGCGCAGCGTGTCGTAGGGCAGCTTCGGATACAACGCCGCGCTGCCGGCAAACACCGATGACGCCAGCAGCAGCGTATGTCCATCGGCCGGCGCGCCGGCGACAATCCCGCCGGCCACCGTGCCACCCGCGCTCGGCCGGTTATCGACCACCACCTGTTGCCCGAAGCGATCCGCCAGGCGCGGCGCGATCATGCGCGCAATCACGTCGGTCGCGCTGCCGGGCGCAAACGGCACGACCATGCGGATCGGTTTGCTCGGGTAGCCCTGTGCAAACGCGGACATCGCATGGACCAGCGCCACCACCGCCAGGAAACCGGTCCACAGCGATAAACGCCATGTCCTTGCTGCATTTAAATGCGGCCGATGAAACTGCATAGTTGATCCCGGGATCGCGATACCAATGCCATTGTCAGGCAAAACGTTAATGGACGCGCAGTTTCGCAATGACCGCCGGGTCCGGCTCGATCCCGAGCCCCGGGCCTTGCGGCACGGCGATGCGCCCATTGTTCGAGGGGTTGATCGCATCGTGGTACGGGTTCTCTGCAAAATCGGCATCGTAGCGCTCGACCGGCGTTTCTTTGGGCATCGCAGCGATGCAATGGATCGAGGCCAGCAGCCCCGGGCCGAAATAGGCCGAATGCGGAACGACATCTACGCCGAAAGTGTCAGCAAGCGCCATGACCTTGCGCATTTCCGTGACCCCGCCGATCTTGGTCACGCTGGGCTGGGCGTAGGTAATTGCATCGTGTTCGAACATGTTTTTGAAATCGGACAGCATGGCGTTTTCGCCGGCCGCTGTCGCAATGCCCCCTGCGCTCTGTACGCGCGCGAGACCGCGGTAATCCTCGGGCGGCCATACCGGCTCTTCGAACCACTTCAGATTGAGTGGCGCGAGCTGGCGTGCCATGCTGACGGCCTCATCGACCGTCCACGGACAATTGCAGTCGACCATGATGGGCAGATCGGCGCCAGCCGCGTCGCGGGCGGCCGTGATCGGCGACTCGGTGATTTCATGCAGCTTGATTTGGCCGTAGCCGCGCTTCAGAGCACGTTCGGTGTAGTGGACCACGGCACGCGGCTCGCCGTAGCGCAACAGGCTCGCGTAAGCCGGCAAATCGCTGCGCAATGCGCCGCCCAGCAACCGATACAGCGGCAGCCCGGCAATTTTTCCGGCAATGTCCCACAGCGCGATATCGATGGCCGACAGCGCATACAGGGCCGGCCCGTTGCGCCCGACGCCGCCGAGATTGCGCTGCAACTGATCAACCAGCGCGCTGATTGCCGTCGGATCGCGCCCGATGCACATCGGGCCGATAAACGAATCGATCGCCGCCTTGGTCGCGGTGTAGATACGGTGGCCGAAACCTTCGCCCCAGCCGGAGATACCTTCGTCAGTGTCGATGCGCACCAGCAGCGTGTCCATCGCCGTGCGAGTTACGCCACTCACCTTCGGCAGCACGTCACCGTCGATCAGCATCGGCATGCGAACAACCAGCGTTTCCACTGCGGTAATTTTCATCGCCTTGTCCCGAGGTTGCAGAATGCAACCGCCAAAATATCGAGTCTACAGCGTCAGGCCGAGCTGAACGCCGCCGTCGTATACGATTTCGGACGCATTGACTGCGCGCGCCTCCGGGCGCAGCGCGTGATTGCGCACGTCACCCTCGTCAAACAGGTGGCAGACGCGCATTCCACGCAAAAGCAGTGCATCGGCAATGAATGAACGATGGCAGTGCAGCGGGTCGCGCTCGGCGCACATGAAGGCGATGTTCTGGCTTTGTGCCAGCGCCATCAGCCGTGCAATTCCGTCTTTGAATGCTGCGCTCGACATGTGATCGGCAAATCCGCGCAAAGTCGGATCACGCAGGGCGGCGTGGGGCGATGCGGCCTGTGCCGCGCGCATGCCGCCCAGCGCCTCGCCCTCCCACAGGTAACGAATGCCCGCGGAGCGCAATGCCGTTTCCAAGGCCAGGCGCGTGAACTGGGGATGCCGCTTGGATCCGGGATAGGCGCGCACGTCGATGACGCAAGCAACCTCGACGGCACGCAGTTGCGCGACAAATTCGCTGCAAATGCGGTTGCTGTGGCCGATCGAATATACGCTGTGTGCCGCCGGTTGTTCCATGTCGCGCCGACAAAAAAGCCGGCACGAGGCCGGCTTTCATTAAATCATTGTTGTTATCACGCCGCCTTTTCGGGCGATTCCTTTTTGTTGTCCTCTGCCTGCTCGGGACGATCGAGCAGCTCAACCAGTGCCATCGGCGCGTTGTCGCCCTTGCGGAACCCGTATTTCAGGATACGCAGGTAGCCGCCATTGCGCTTGGCGTAACGCGGGCCGAGTTCGCCAAACAGCTTGACGACCATTTCACGGTCGCGCAGGCGGTTGAAGGCGATGCGGCGGTTGGCCAGCGACGGCTTCTTGCCGAGCGTCAGGATCGGTTCCGCGACACGGCGCAGTTCCTTGGCCTTCGGCAGCGTGGTTTTGATGACTTCGTGCCGCAGCAGCGAAACAGTCATATTGCGCAGCATCGCGAGGCGATGGCTGCTGGTACGGTTGAGTTTCCGTAGTCCGAGACGATGACGCATGTTGTCCTCTTAGGCTTTCTCGAGACCGGCCGGCGGCCAGTTCTCAAGGCGCATGCCGAGCGTCAGACCGCGCGACGCCAGCACTTCCTTGATTTCGTTAAGCGACTTGCGGCCGAGGTTCGGGGTCTTGAGCAACTCCGTCTCGGTGCGTTGAATCAGGTCGCCGATGTAATAAATGTTTTCCGCTTTCAGGCAATTCGCCGAACGCACGGTGAGTTCAAGATCATCAACCGGGCGGAGCAGGATCGGATCGATCTGCTGCGCCTTCGGCACTTCGGCCAGCGCCGGCGTGCCCTTGAGATCGGCAAACACCACCAACTGGTCGACCAGAATACGCGCGGCGTAACGGATCGCCTCTTCCGGCTCGATAGCACCGTTGGTTTCGATATCAACGATCAGCTTGTCGAGGTCGGTGCGCTGTTCGACGCGTGCCGAATCCACCTGGTAGCTGACACGGCGAACCGGGCTGAATGATGCGTCGAGAACGATATTGCCGACCGAACGCGACGTCGTCGCTTCGAGCAACGGATCGCCGCGGTTGGTGCGCACGGTGCCCGGTACATAACCGCGGCCGTGCTCAACCTTGATCTGCATGTCGAGTTTGCCGCCGGCCGAGAGGTGCGCGATGACGTGATCGGGATTGACGATTTCGACATCGTGCATCGGCTCGATGTCTTTCGCGGTGACAATGCCTTCGCCGTCCTTTTTCAGGGTCAGCGTGACTTCATCGCGGTTGTGCAGCTTCAATACGATGCCCTTGAGATTGAGCAACAGATCAACCACGTCTTCCTGCACGCCGTCGATCGTCGAATACTCGTGCAATACGCCGCTGATCTTGACTTCAGTCGGGGCGTAGCCGGGCATGGAAGAAAGCAGAACGCGACGCAGCGCATTGCCGAGCGTGTGGCCGTAGCCGCGCTCGAAAGGCTCCATCGTCACCTTCGCGTGGAACGGCGAAATGTTCTGCACGTCGATAATGCGAGGTTTGAGAAATGTGCTGCTTTGCATGGCCTGATCCTCTGACAATTATGCTGTGATCGATACAATCATCGAACAGCGCTGCCGTCGATGCCGGACGCGGGGAAGCCGGTTCCCCGCGCGTCACATCATTATTTCGAATAAAGCTCGATTACCAGCGATTCGTTGATGGTGGAAGGCAGATCGCTGCGCTGCGGCATGCTCTTGAACTTGCCCTTGAGCGCGGCACTGTCCACTTCCAGCCATTCCGGAAATCCGCGGCCGGCACCTGCTTCCGCAGCCGCTTTGATGCGCAGGTGTTCCTTGGCCTTCGGCGCAACTGCAACTTCGTCACCCGGACGCAGCTGATAAGACGGAATGTTCACGCGTTTGCCGTTCACCAGAATGCCGTTGTGGCGCACGATCTGACGCGCTTCGGAGCGCGATGCGCCGAAACCCATCTTGTAGGTGATGTTGTCGAGGCGCGACTCCAGCGAGAACAGCAGGTTTTCGCCGGTGATGCCTTTTTGCTTGTCAGCTTTTTTGTAGACCGTGCGGAACTGGCGCTCGAGCAGGCCGTAGATGCGGCGCAGCTTCTGCTTTTCGCGCAACTGCACGCCGTAGCCGGACAGGCGGCTGTTCTTCTGCCCGTGCTGTCCCGGCGGGTAATTGCGGCGCTCAATGGCGCATTTGTCGGTAAAACATTTGTCGCCCTTGAGGAACAGCTTCTCGCCCTCACGGCGGCATTGACGGCATTTTGCGTCTAGATTTCTGGCCACAGCCGATTCTCCTTAGATGCGACGCCGCTTCGGCGGGCGGCAACCGTTGTGCGGCACCGGCGTGACGTCGGCGATGCTGGTGATTTTGAAACCGAGCGCATTGAGCGCGCGCATGGCCGACTCGCGTCCCGGCCCCGGCCCCTTGATGCGGACTTCCAGATTTTTCACGCCGCACTCCTGGGCGACTTTGCCCGCGTGCTCGCCGGCAACCTGCGCCGCGAAAGGCGTGGATTTGCGCGAGCCCTTGAACCCGGCCGAACCGCTGGTCGCCCATGCCAGTGCATTGCCCTGACGGTCGGTGATGGTGATGATCGTGTTGTTGAAGGAAGCATGAATGTGGACGATGCCTTCGGCCACATTCTTTTTGACCTTCTTGCGAACCCGCGTGTTTGCTTTTGCCATGTTTTCCGCTTTCCGTTCTCAGCGCTGCATTACGCCGTGACTGCCTTCATGAGTTTCACCGCTGCCTTGCGCGGCCCCTTGCGCGTGCGCGCATTGGTGCGCGTGCGCTGACCGCGGACCGGCAGACCGCGGCGGTGCCGCAGGCCGCGCCACGTGCCCAGATCCATCAGGCGCTTGATGTTCATCGACACCTCGCGGCGCAGATCACCTTCCGTCGCAAACTTGCCGACCTGCTCGCGCAGCTTGTCCATTTCGGAATCGGAAAGATCCTTGATCTTGGTGTTGGTAGCAATGCCGGCGGCCGCGCATATTACGCGGGCACGGCTGCGGCCAATTCCATAGATCGCGGTCAACGCAACATCAGCGTGCTGATGATTTGGGATGTTTACCCCACCGATACGGGCCATATTCGTCTACCTTATTGCGTGCGACGCGCCAAAACGCGCCAAAAAAACGAAAGCTTGCGATTATAACGTGTTCATTTGGTTCGGCATATACCGAACCAGCGGCGAAACTGCTTATCCCTGGCGCTGCTTGTGACGCGGGTCCTTGCAAATGATCCGCACCACGCGCTTGCGCCGGATGATCTTGCAGTTACGGCATACTTTTTTTACCGAGGTGCGCACTTTCATGTTCTGCTCCTTGCTGATCCGTCAATATCATTTCGCGCGGAAGGTGATCCGGCAGGGCGTCAAATCATAGGGTGACACTTCCACCGTCACCTTGTCGCCGGGCAGGATGCGGATGTAGTGCATGCGCATCTTTCCGGAAATGTGGCCTAGAACCGTATGGCCGTTTTCCAGCTTGACCCGGAATGTTGCGTTGGGCAGGGTTTCGACAATTTCCCCCGCCATTTGTATCGTTTCCTCTTTTGCCATCTAGCGTGCCGGGAAAATTCCGCCAGCCTTGAAATTTGCTTTCTTGAGCAGGCTTTCGTATTGGTGGCTCATGATGTAGTTCATGACCTGGGATCGGAAATCCATCGTAACCACGACAATGATCAGCAGACTGGTGCCGCCAAAGTAGAACGGCACCTGCTTCCAGACAATCAAAAACTCGGGCAACAGGCAAACCAGCGTCACATAGACCGAACCCACCAGCGTCAGGCGCAGCATGATCTTCTCGATGTAGCGCGCAGTTTGCTCGCCGGGACGAATGCCGGGAACAAAAGCACCGCTCTTTTTCAGATTGTCAGCCGTTTCCTTCGGGCTGAACATCAGTGCCGCGTAGAAGTAACAGAAGAACACAATCGCCGCGGAATAGAGGAACACGTAAATCGGCTCACCGGGACGCAGCGTATTGGCGATGTCCGACAACCAGCGCATGTCCTGTCCCGCACCGAACCAGCTGCCCAAGGTTGCGGGGAACAGAATGATGCTCGAGGCAAAAATCGGCGGGATCACACCCGACATGTTGAGTTTCAGAGGCAGGTGGGAAGCCTGGCCGCCGTAAATCTTGCGTCCGACCTGGCGTTTGGCGTAATTGATCAGAATGCGTCGCTGGCCACTTTCGACAAAGCACACCAGCGCTGTCACGCCGACGACAAGGAAGGCAACGATAAAAATGAAAAGGATCGAAAACGCGCCAGTGCGCTGCAATTCCAGCGTGCCGGCGACAGCTTGCGGCAGGCCCGCCGCAATACCGCCGAAAATGATCAGTGAAATTCCGTTGCCGAGACCGCGCTCGGTAATCTGCTCGCCAAGCCACATCAGGAACATCGTGCCGGTGACCAGCGTCAACATGGTGATCAGCCGGAACGCGATGCCGGGTTCAAGCACGAGGCCGCGCTGCGATTCGAGCGCAATGGCGATGCCCATGCCTTGAAACATTGCCAGCGCGGCAGTGCCGTAACGCGTGTACTGGGTGATCTTGCGGCGCCCCGATTCGCCCTCTTTCTTCAGCGCTTCCAGCGAAGGCGAAACGACCGTCATCAGTTGCATGATGATCGATGCGGAAATGTAAGGCATGATGCCGAGGGCGAGAATGGTGAAGCGCGACAGTGCGCCGCCCGAGAACATGTTGAACATGTCCAGAATGCCGCCCTTCTGCGACTTGAACAAATCGGCAAGCGCAACAGGATCGATGCCCGGCACCGGAATATGAGCGCCGATGCGGTACACAATCAGCGCGCCAAGCAAGAACATCAGGCGACGTTTGAGGTCGCCCATCTTGCCCTGCATGCTGAACATGGAATCCTGGGTTGCCAACTTGATCAGCCCTTCTTGGCTTTCTTGCCGGCCGCAGCGTCTTTGCCGCCTTTGGCCGCCTTGGCAGCAGGCTGCGCATCAGCGTCCGGTTTTGCTTTTTTGACTTTCGGTTTCGCTTCGGCCGCGGCACCGGCTGCAGCTGCGTTTTTGGCGTTTTCTTCGGCGATGCTCGCCGAGTTGGTCGCGGCGCGCTGTTCTGCCTTGGCGATCGCAGCCACTTTAGCTGCGGCTTTTTTGCCTTTGCCTTTCGGGGCTTCGGTGGTCGCCGGCATTTCGAATTTGCCGCCTGCAGCTTCGACGGCTGCTTTGGCGCCTTTCGATGCGAGCAGGCCCGACAGGGTCACCTTGCGCTTGAGTTCGCCGCAGACGATCACTTTGGCCGTCAATGCGTGGATCGGCACGATGCCCGCTTCTTTGAGCACCGAAATGTCAATGATGTCGGCTTTGACGCGGTTGAGATCGCCCAAGCGGACTTCGGCGGTGTCATTGCGCATGTGCGAAATGAAGCCGCGTTTCGGCAGACGACGCTGCAACGGCATCTGGCCGCCCTCGAAGCCGACCTTGTGGAAACCACCGGCACGCGCGTGCTGGCCCTTGTGACCGCGGCCGGCAGTCTTGCCGAGGCCGCTGCCGATACCGCGACCGACGCGCTTTTTCGCGTGCTTCGCACCGGCGGCCGGTTTGAGTGTATTCAGAAACATTTATCCCTCACATTTCACGAGGTAATTGACGCGCTTGATCATGCCGCGTATCGCCGGAGTATCGATGACTTCGACCGTATGATTGATGCGGCGCAGGCCGAGACCGAGCAAGGTGGCGCGGTGCGAGCGGATTGTGCCGATGACGCTTTTGACCTGGGTAACCTTGATGGTTTTCCCGGCGGGTTTGGTTTTGGCCATGATTAACCTGTGACCTCTTCAACCGTTTTGCCGCGCTTGGCTGCGATGTCAGCCGGCGAGTTCATCGCCTGAAGGCCGTTCAGCGTGGCACGCACAACGTTATAGGGATTGGTTGAACCGATGATTTTGGCGAGCACGTTGGTCACGCCGAGCACTTCAAACACAGCGCGCATCGGGCCGCCAGCGATGATCCCGGTGCCGTCCGAAGCGGGTTGCATGTAAACACGCGCAGAACCATGGCGACCGACCACGGCATGCTGCAGGGTGCCGTTCTTGAGGCTGATCTTTACCAGCTTGCGGCGCGCTTCATCCATCGCTTTTTGCACGGAGACCGGCACTTCACGCGCCTTGCCTTTGCCCATGCCGACCCGACCGTCGCCGTCGCCGACGACAACCAGCGCTGCGAAGCCCATCACACGGCCGCCCTTGACGACCTTGGTGACGCGGTTGATCGCAACCATTTTTTCGCGCAGACCGTCGGTGCGCTGATCCGCACCGGTGGACATCTTGTTTGCCTGGAGTTTCGCCATAATCTGTCCTGACTAGAACTTAAGACCGTTTTCGCGCGCCGCATCGGCCAATGCCTTGACGCGACCGTGATAACGGTAACCGCTGCGATCGAATGCAACCGCCTCGACCCCCGCCTGCTTTGCTTTTTCCGCAATGCGCTTGCCGATAACCGCTGCGGCAGCCACGTTGCCGCCGTTCTTGACGCTCTTGCGCACTTCCGGCTCGACCGTCGATGCGCTTGCCAGCACCTTCGAACCCGTCGCGTCGATCACCTGCGCGTAAATATGCGTGTTCGAACGATGCACCGTAAGACGCACTGCCTCGACCTTTTTGATCTGGTGGCGGGTGCGGCGTGAACGCCGGATGCGCTCTGTGTTCTTGTCTTTCATGACAACCTCTATTTCTTCTTGGTCTCTTTGAGCACAACGACTTCGTCGGAGTAACGCACGCCCTTGCCCTTGTAAGGCTCGGGGCTGCGATAGGCGCGCACTTCAGCCGCGACCTGGCCGACCACCTGCTTGTCGATGCCCTTGATCAGAATTTCCGTCTGCGTCGGCGTTTCAACCTTGATGCCCTTGGGCATCGGATGCACAACCGGGTGTGAAAACCCCAGCGTCAGATTCAATTTGTCGCCCTGGGCCTGTGCGCGGTAACCGACGCCAACCAGGGTCAACTTCTTCTCGTAACCCTTGGTCACGCCCTGCACCATGTTGGCCAGCAGCGCGCGCGTCGTACCCGACATCGCGTTGGCCGCGTGCGATTCACCGACCGCAGCAACGCGCAGCTCCTTCTCCGCCTTCTCAACGGTGACGTGAGCGGAAATAGTGCGCTTGAGGGTACCCAGCGGCCCCTTCACCGAAATCTCGCCGTTGGCAATCTGGACTTCAACTCCGCCGGGCAGCTCGACCGGCGCTTTACCTATTCTTGACATCGCAATTCCTCGTTGGCCGTCTGTCTGTTACGCGACAATGCACAGAACTTCGCCGCCGATGCCGAGACCGCGCGCTTTGCGATCCGTCATCACCCCTTTGGAGGTGGACACGATGGCGACACCGAGCCCGTTCATGACTTTCGGAATGCTGTCGCAGGGCTTGTAAATACGCAGCCCGGGACGGCTGACACGCTCCAGCTTCTCGATGACCGGACGCCCCGCGTAGTATTTAAGCCCCACCTCGAGGGTCGGCTTGCCATCGGCGGCGCGCAATGCGAAGTCGTCGATATAGCCCTCTTCCTTGAGGACTTTGGCAATTGCCGCCTTCACCTTGCTGGCGGGAATCGAAACTGAAATTTTTTCCGACATTTGCGCATTGCGAATGCGCGTCAACATGTCGGCGATCGGATCACTCATGCTCATGGTCTTGGCCTCTTCGTGCGACTTACCAGCTCGCCTTGATCACGCCTGGAATTTCACCGCGCATGGCGGTTTCGCGCAGCTTCGTCCGGCCGAGGCCGAACTTGCGATAAACGCCGCGCGGGCGGCCGGTGATGGCGCAACGGTTGCGCAAACGTACCGGGCTTGAATTGCGCGGCAGCTTCTGCAACTTGAGCCGCGCCTCGTAACGGTCTTCCGGGCTCAACTTCTGGTCGTTGATAAGGGCCATCAATTCCGCGCGCTTGGCGGCGAATTTCTTCACCGTCTTGCGGCGATTTTGATCGCGCAGTTTCAATACGAGTTTGGACATGGTTCAGTTCCTGAACGGAAATTTGAATGCCGCCAGCAGCGCCTTGCCTTCGTCGTCGCTTTTGGCGCTGGTGGTGATGGTGATGTTCATGCCACGCAGGGCATCGATCTTGTCGTACTCGATTTCCGGGAAAATGATCTGTTCCTTGATCCCGAAATTGAAGTTGCCGCGGCCGTCAAACGACTTGGAGGAAATCCCGCGAAAGTCGCGAATACGCGGGATTGCTACCGTCACCAGACGGTCGAGGAATTCATACATGCGGGTCCCGCGCAGCGTGACCTTGCAGCCGATCGGATAGTTGTCGCGGATCTTGAAGGTCGCGATCGACTTGCGCGACTTCGTCACCAGCGGTTTCTGGCCGGCGATCTTGGTCATGTCGCCCACCGCGTTATCCAGGATTTTCTTGTCCGCCACCGCCTCGCCGACGCCCATGTTGAGCGTGATCTTTTCGATGCGCGGGACCTGCATGACGGACTTGTATCCGAACTGCTTGGTCAACTGCGCAACGACGTTGTCGCGGTAATGGTTGTGGAGCCGTGCACTGCCAGCCGGCTTTGCTGTTTTGGCCGTCGTAGTCATGATGCGTCGATCACTTCGCCGTTGGATTTGTAGAAGCGCACGCGACGGCCGTCTTCGAGCACCTTGATGCCGACCCGGTCAGCCTTTTTGGTGGCCGGATTGAAAATGGCAATGTTCGACACGTGCAACGGCATGTCTTTTTCGACGATGCCGCCCTGGAGGTTTTTCTGCGGGTTCGGGCGCTGGTGTTTCTTGACACGGTTTACACCGTCAACCAGCACATGATCCGCATCAACGACGCGCGATACCGCGCCGCGTTTGCCCTTGTCCCTGCCGGTGATGACGATGACGTCGTCACCTTTTTTGATCTTGCGCATACGAATAGTCCCGTTTGTTCTTCGCGCTTACAGCACTTCCGGCGCGAGCGACA
>CAZVDN010000014.1:0-2209 GCA_964625665.1 uncultured Streptomyces sp.
CGGCTCGCCGCCGAAGGCGTCGATCTGCATCTGGCCTCGCGCAGCGCGGACAGTCTCGATGCTGCACGCAAAAAAATCGTCGACGCCTACGGCGTCAAGGTCACCGTGCATCCGCTCGACCTCTCCACCCATGAAAACGCCGTCAAACTGGTCAAAGCTGCCGGCAGCGTCGATATCCTGATCAACAACGCCGGCGCCATTCCAAAAGGATCCCTGACCGGTCTTGACGACAAGGCGCTGCGCGAAGCCTGGGACCTGAAGCTCTTCGGCTTTATCAACGTGGCACGCGAGGTCTATCGCGACATGTGCGCAAAGAAGCGCGGCGTCATCATCAATGTCGCCGGCACCGCCGGCGAACGGCCCAACGCGGAATACATGGCCGGCAGCATGGCCAACGCGGCGCTGATGACCATGTCGCGCGCGCTCGGCGCCGAAAGCGTCAATCACGGTGTGCGCGTGGTGGCGGTCAATCCGGGTGCCACTGAAACGGACCGTCAGGTCGTGCGCTGGAAAGCGCTGGCCAAGGAAAAATTCGGCGATGAAAACCGCTGGCGCGAGCTGACCACGGGCTTTCCGATGGGGCGCCTCGCCACGCTCGACGAAGTCGGCAGCACCATCGTCTTTTTGTGTTCGGAGCGCTCGGGCTACACCAGCGGCTGCGTCGTCACCATCGACGGCGGCGCGAGCTCGCGCCCGTAAAACGCAGGCCTATTTTTTCGGCGGATGCACGTCGCGGTCAACCGCATTGACCGCGGCATCATAGGCTTTGCGCGCCTGCGCCTCTTTCAGTTTCGCGGCCTCGAATTTTTTCTTGGCCGCGTCGGCGTCACGACGCGTCTCGTCGGCGCGCTTCTGCGTGTCCTTGTAAATGCTGTCGGCCTGGCGGAAATCGTGTTCGGCATCGCGCGTCGCCTGCTCGGCGCGCTGCATGTCGCGGTAGGCATTGCCGGCCTTCATCTGATCGTGCTGCAGCTTCGATTCGCTCGGCTGTCCGGTGACAACCGGTGCCTGCGCAAAACCCGCCGTGGCAACCAGCAAACCCGCAAACAACAGCATTCGCATCGCAACTCTCCGGCCATTCGATGGCCTATGTTAACCCACGTCCGCGCGGGCGTGGTTGGACGCCCGCGCGCCGCCACGCGATAATCACGCTCCCGTTCAACCTGTGCATTGCGGAGTCTCATGGCCAACCAGCGCTTCACCGTCGAACCCGGCGTCGAACTCAATATTGAAATCGACGATTACACCGACCCCTGGTCGCAGGCCGATACCATCCTGATGGTGCACGGGCTGGCCGAGAGCGGCGTGGCGTGGCGCGGCTGGGTGCCGCATCTGGCACGTCACTATCGCGTGGCCCGCCTCGACCTGCGCGGCTTCGGCCTTTCGACGCCGATGCCGGCTGATTACCGATGGGACATGGCGCGCCTGCTCGACGATCTCGCAGCAGTGATCGGTTACCTTGGATGTAACAAAGTGCATCTCGCCGGCGCCAAGAGCGGCGGTTCGATGGTGCTGACCATGGCGGCACGCAAACCCGAACTCGTCAAATCCGTCATCGCCGTCACGCCGCCCGTGATTGCCGCGGCCGGCACCACCGACTGGCTGGTGCAAATCGAAGCCGAAGGCATCGAAGCATGGGCAAAAACCACCATGGCCGGCCGCCTCGGCAGCAAAGCCAGTGCCGCTGAAGTCGATTACTGGATCCACAACATTCAGGGCAAGACGCCGCTGTCCACACTGCAGAGTTATCTGCGCTGGGTGCCGGGCCTCGACATTCGCGAAGAAGTGCTGAAGATCCAATGCCCGAGCCTCGTCATCACCACCACCGGCAGCGGCCTGCGCACGGTCGACAGCGTCAAGGCCTGGCAGCAGAAACTCCCGCAATCCGAATTGCTGGTGATCGACGGCGATGCCTGGCATGCCGCCGGCGCCTATCCCGATGTCTGCGCGAAAGCAGCGGTGGATTTTCTGGCGCGTGCGAAAACGCTCTAGCCCGCCAGCAGGTCGAACAATGCGTTGACCGGTGTTTTCAGCAGCCGCTTGCGGTCGAGGCAAAGACCGACCACCGCGCGCCGCTGTTTCTCTGCAAACACGCGCGCCACATTCTGTTCGAATTTTTCCACCAGCAATGGAATGCCGTCGCGGCGGCTCCGCGGATGGCAGGCAGCAAATTCGACCTCAACGCGTTTTGTGCTGCTGCCGTCCTTGA
>CAZVDN010000014.1:2219-10721 GCA_964625665.1 uncultured Streptomyces sp.
CTTGAAGTGCACGCGGATCGCGTTGGCGTTTGAGCGCAGCTTGGGATCGAGAAAGCCGCTGCTGTAACGCCTGTCCTCGTAGACCACCGTCTTAGCGCGCAGCGGATCGATGCGCGGATCGGCGGCGATATGGTCTTCGTAATCCTCGGCCGTCAGCCGGCCGAAAATCAGGCCGATCGCCGCCACATACTGCAGACAATGATCGCGGTCGGCGAAATTCGCCAGCGGCCCGGTCTTGTTCAGAATGCCGAAGGCGTAGCCATAGGTCCACAGCTCGACCTTCTCGATCTCACCGATGCGGTCTTTGACCAGCGCATGCAGGCGGATCGCCGCTTCCGCTGCCGTCTGCGCATGAAAGGCGGCCGGAAATGAAATCTTGAACTGGACGTTTTCGACGATATAGCTGCCGTAGGCGCGCTGGAATTTGAACGGCCGCCCTTCGTCATACACGTCATAAAAACCCCAGGTCTTCGCCGTCAGCGCCGTCGGGTAACCCATCTCGCCTTTCAGCGCGAGCAGTGCGAGCCAGACGCCGCGGCTCGCCGCATCTGCTGCCGCCCACGATTTGCGCGGGCCCGCGTTGGGCTTGCGGCGGAAGGTCGCCAGTACATGGCCGTCGATCCACGCGTTCGACACGGCACTGATGATTTCGTCGCGCGAGCCGCCGAGCAGTTTCGTCACCACCGCAGCCACCGAGATTTTAACCAGCAGCACATGATCAAGGCCCATGCGTTTGGTAAACGGGTTTTCGGTGCCCAGTCCGCCGGCGATTTCGTAGGCCTTGATGGCGGCATCGAGCACTTCCGCCATCAGGATGGGCGCCTTGCCGTTCGCCACGCGCGTGCGGCTCGCCCAATCGGCGGCGGCGAGAATGCCGCCGAAACAATCCGAGGGATGCACCACGGTTTCGCCGTTGAAGGCGTCGTTGTAATCAAGCCAGCGGACCAGGGCGCCGATATTGAACGCCGCCGTGACCGGGTCGAGTTGATAGGGCGTGCCCGGCACGCGCGCGCCGTGAGGCACCACGGTGCCCGGCACGACGGGCCCGAGCAATTTCGTGCAGTCCGGATAGGCCATTGCCTCGAAGCCGCAGCCAAGGCTGTCGATCAGGCAGTAATGCGCGGTCTCGACAGCCAGCGCGCTGCGCACGCGGTAACGTTCAACGTAATCGGCAATGTCGGTAATGACGCGGTCGGGTTGCGGGCGCGCGCCGCTGGAATGGGATGCCATGGTGGGTAGCGGGAATCAATCGCGGAAAAAATAACGCCGCAAGCATAACATTCCAGTGCGCTGCCGCTGCGCCGCCGGCGCGGCTGCCGGCGGGCAAATCTGTTATGGTAGCGCCCTCGCGCGCACGACTGCGGCGCGGCCACGACAACAATTTTCGCCTCTGGAGACAACATGAACCATACCGAACAGCGCCAGAAGCTGCGCGCCATCTTTGCCGGCAACCAGTGCTTTTCGCCCGCCACCGTGTATGACGCGCTTTCGGCGCGCGTGGCCGAATCGGTCGGTTTCCAGATCGGCATGCTCGCCGGCTCGGTCGCCTCGAACACCACGCTGGCAGCACCGGACCTCATCCTCATCACGCTGACCGAATTCGCCGACCAGGTGCGCCGCATCATGCGCAACAGCAATCTGTCGCTGGTCGTCGATGCCGATCACGCTTACGGCAATGCATTAAACGCCATGCGCTGCGTACAGGAACTCGAACACGCCGGCGTGTCATGCATGGCGATCGAAGACACCGTGCTGCCGCGCCCGTTCGGGCAGAAAGTCGCCGAAACCTACACCTCGATCGAGGAAGGCGCCGCCAAGCTGCGCGCGGCGGTGTCGGCCAAACAGGATCCGTCGTTCATGATCGCGGGACGTTCGTCGTCGCTGAAGAGCGAAGGTCTCGAAGGTGCCCTGGCGCGCTTCAAGGCCTATGAAAAAACCGGCGTCGATGCGATTTTCGTCGTCGGCCTCGAATCGCTCGAACAGATCAAGGCGATCAACGCGGCCGTCAAACTGCCGATCATCGTCGGCTCTGCGCCGGCCTCGATCAAACGCGAAGACCTCGCTCCCTGCAACGTGAAAATCATGCTGCAGGGTCACCAACCCGTTGCTGCTGCGGTGAAGGCACTGCAGGATTGTTATTCTCACCTCTTCAAGGGCGGCGCACCGGCCGACCTGAAATCGAAAATCGCCTCGAACGAAGAGATGGAAAAACTGCTCAATGCCGACCTTTACAAGAAATGGCAGCAGGAATATTTGAAATAAGCAGGTTTTCCCGGCCTGCCGCCGGTTGCGCGTGAATTAATTCCTGTCTTTTCCACCGGCAGTCGGTTTTAGTGAGGGTTCGGTGTGCCTGGGGAGGCGCGCCGCGGCAGCAACCATAATCATAACGAACAGAATCAGGGGCGCGTCCATGACCGCAGATTGGCGGCGCATCGAATTGTCGAGGGAACAGATTCTCGCCGGCGAGCTTGAAAAAATCCGCGCGCAGGTCTCATTGTTCATGATGACCAGCGATGCGGGCGGCGACGTTGCCGTGTTTACGCGACGCACCAAAAGCGGCGGCTGCGAAGTATTTTTCCCGCCGGCCGCACTGCAGCTGTCGGAATTTGTCTTCGAACGTCATCCGCCGCAAAGCAGCCGTGCGCCGGCGCTGCTCGGCACCACACTGCTGCTCGGCAACCATACTTCGGTCGCCACCCTGCTCGGCAAATCGTCCGGAGTTCAATCGTTTCGCAAAACGATCGACGCCGCGGTCAGCGTCGAATTTCTGCACCCGGAAAACGCTGCCGCGCAGCGCTGAAATCCGGTGCGCGCCGCAATGCGCGGCGGGAAACGTTATGATGCAGCTCCCATAACAGCGACCCGCATCATGGAATTCTGGCACGACAACAACGAAAACTGGCAGGCCGCGCAGGATGCGCTGGCCGCCGCCGGCCTCACCGACGGTCTGCCGGTGGTGCCCCCGACCGCCGCGCGCGTGGGCGCCATGCTCGATGCGCACGGCATAGACGGCGCCGAAGTCATCGCCGATCTGCCGCCATTGTTCGCGCCGGTCACCTGGCAGGATGTGGCGATCAACGCCGTGATGGCCGGTTGCCTGCCTGAATATCTGCCGGTGGTCGGTGCCGCAGTCGAAGGCATCGCACATGGCGAGTTCAACCTCGTCGGCATTGCCACCACCACCGGTTCAGCCGCGCCAATGATCATCGTCAACGGCCCCGTCGTGCAGAAAATCGGCCTCAACGCGGAAGGCAATGTCTTCGGCCCCGGCCGCCGCGCCAACGCCACCATCGGCCGCGCACTGACGCTGGTACTGCGCAATGTCGGCGGCGCGCTGCCCGGCGAACTCGACATGTCCACCATCGGCCAGCCGGCGAAATACACCTGCTGCATCGCCGAGAACGAAGGCGGCAGCCCGTGGGCGCCGCTGCACGTCGAACGTGGCTTCGACAAAAACGACAGCGTCGTCACCGTCGTCGGAATCTCCGGTTCGGTCGAAATCGTCGATTCCTCGAGCCATACGCCGGAAGACCTGGCGCAGAGTTTTGCGCAGTCGATGCTGATCGCGGGCACCGCCGGCAGCGGCGGCCTGCTCGGCGGCGGCGAACCGCTGCTCGTCATGCCGCCGGAAATCGCACAGGCCTTTCAGCGCGCCGGTTGCAACAAGGCACACGCCAAAGCGCTGATCCACGAGCGCGCCGTGATGCCGCGCGACCGCCTGTCGCCGGCAATCCGCGAGCACCGCGCCATGCTGGCCAAATCGGCCGGCGAAAATCCGGACGCCGATCTGCGCATCGCCAACGCGGCCGATGATGTGATGATCGTGGTTGCCGGCGGCGTCGGCATCAAGGCCGCCTATCTGCCGACCTGGAGCGGCATGACCAAAGCGATCAGTGTGAAGCTGCGGGGACGCTGAGCAGCGCCGCAGCCTGCCCTGCCGCGTTAGCTATTCACTGCGCAACCCGGCATCGCGGATCAGCCTGCCCCACTTTGCGACCTCGGACCGGACGACGGCATCAAGCTGCGCCGGCGTGCTGCCGACCACTTCGATGCCGGCATTGGCGAGCAGGTCCCTGACCTCGGCGCGGCTGATCACGCGCACGATTTCCGCATTGAGCTTGCCGACAATCTCTGCCGGTAATTTGGGCGGACCGAATATGCCGAAGTAGGAAACCATTTCGTAACCGGGCAGCCCCGTCGCCGCCACCGTCGGCAAATCCGGAAACAGCCGCGAGGGCTCGGCGCTGGTCACCGCCAGCGCGCGCAGGCGCCCGGATTTCGCATGCTGCGAAACCGACGCCGCATTGCCGAAGGTCATCTGGATCTGGCCCGCAATCACTTCGCCGATCGACGCTCCCGCGCTTTTGTAAGTGATGCGCACGATATTGACGCCGGCCATCGCCTTGAACAGTTCAGCACCGAGATGCGGTGACGAGCCCGAACCCGGCGTGCCGTAATTGAGTTCGCCCGGCCGCGCTTTGGCCAGCGCAATCAGTTCCCTGACGCTTTTCACGGGCAGTGCCTGGCTGATCACCAGAATGTTCGGCGTGGTCACGGGCATCATCACGGGCGTGAAGTCGCGCACCGGATCGTAGGGCGGCTTGTCGAGGAACAGCGGCGAGACCCAGAAACTCGCGCCCGACAACACCAGCGTGTAACCATCGGGCGCCGCCTTCGCCGTGATCTCGCCGGGAATCACGCCGCTGGGCCGGTTATCAACCACCACCTGCTGGCCCCAGCTTGCTGTCAGGCCCTGACCGATCAGGCGCGCCAGCACATCGTTGCCGCCGCCGGCGCCGCCAGTGACGATGCGAATCGGTTTGTGCGGAAACGCCTGCGCGTTCACCGGCGTTGCATTGGACGCCACCGCCGACAGCATGGCGCCAAACGCGGCAGCGGCCCTGCGCTGATGCGACGTCATGGCCGGCGGATCAGATGCGGTTGCCGGTGATCGCCTCGAAGTGCTCGGCGAACGGCGGTTCTTCCCAATACTTCACCAGCAGATCGCGGAACTGCGCGCGCCGCGGCGACTGGCGGAAATTGACTTCGTGCGCCTCGATACTTTCCCAGCGGATCAGATAAAAATATTTTCCCTTCGTCTCCACGCAACGCTGCATCTCGTGCGAGATATAACCGGGCGTGCTCGCGGAAATCGCCGCAGCCTGCGGAAACACCGCTTCGAATTCGGCCATGAGCGCCGGTTTGATTTTCATGATGGCGACTTCGAGAATCATGCTTGCCCCCCCTGATCATTTGAACGCAGACAGCATAGTATTGCTCATCCGGGCGCCTGCCGCCTAGCCATAGCCCCCCCGAATTCTGCTTCAATGCCGGCATTGGAAATTTCATGCGGCCCGCAACGCTTCGCCGCTGACGTGATTTGCGGCTGCCGCATGCGCCGGCGCACTGACATCCGCAGCGCACAAAACCTGCTGCGATCGCGAAAAACACCGGACGGCTTAGCAGCGAGCCCAAAGGCTGGTAACCTTCGACACCTAGCGCTTTTCCCCGCAACACGCTGTCGATCAACATGCTCCGGCGCCCGTCGGAGCACGTTGTGTTTTAACCAACGGAGCATTGTAATCGTGATTCGAAAAATTTTCTTCCTGTCGCTGCTGGCCGGCGCGCTGTCTGCTGCAGCGGCCGAACAAAAATATCCGGACCGCCCGATCCGCATGGTGGTGCCGCAAACCCCGGGCGGCTCGATGGACACCAACGGCCGCGCGCTTGCCGACATCCTGTCGCGCGAATTCGGCCAGAATGTCGTCATCGACAACCGCGGCGGCGCCAACGGCATCATTGCCGGCGAGATGGTCGCGCACTCGCAGCCCGACGGCTATACCCTGCTCTACAGCTCGAACTCGATGATCAACAACCAGCTGGTCAAGGCCAAACCGCCGTTCGACGTGCTGCGCGACTTCGAACCGGTGACCAATGTCGGCAAACTGCCCGGCTACCTCGTGCTGATCAACCCGCAGGTGCAGGCGCAAGGCCTCAAGGACCTGATCGAAGTCAGCAAGACCGCGCGCGACCCGCTGCGCTACGGCTCGGGTGGCATCGGCAATGCGCAGCACCTGCTCGGCGAGCTGTTCAACGCACGCACCGGCAGCAAGTTCGTGCACATCCCCTACAAGGGCCTGCCGATCGCACCGCTGCTCGCCAACGAAGTGCAGATCGCCTTTGCTGCGCCGACCACGGTCATGCAGCACATCAAGGCCGGCCGCCTGCGCGCGCTTGCCATTACTTCGCCGAAACGCTGGAACGGCATGCCCGACCTGCCGACCACCAGTGAAATTATTCCGGGCTTCGTGTATGAAGCGGCATGGCCCGGCATTTTCGCACCGGCCAAAACACCGCGCACATTGTTGCTGCGCTGGCAGGCTGAAGTTGCCAAGGCCATCCGCGTGCCGAAAATGCGTGAACTGCTCGAAAACGGCGGTTATGTCCCGGTCGGCGACATGCCCGAGGAGTTCCGCAAATTCCTCGAAGGTGAGTTGAAGCAGGGCCGGGAATACATGCGGATCGCCAAGGTTCAACCTGAGTAATCGCCAGACACCGAATTCGCGCAGGAGGAGATGATGAAACGTTGTGCCCTGGGCCTCGCCCTGTTCTGTCTGCTGTCCGCCCACACCTCGTGGGCACAGACTTATCCGAACCGGCCGATCCGCATGATCATTCCGCAGCCGGCCGGCGGCACCATGGATACCAATGCGCGTGCGCTCTCCGAGCCGCTGGCGCGCGAACTCGGTCAGAACATCGTCATCGACAACCGCAGCGGCGCCAACGGCATCATCGCCGGGGAGATGCTGGCCAAAGCGCCGCCCGACGGTTATACCCTGCTCTTCACCTCCAGCTCGCTGATCTACAACCAGGTCATCAACAAAAAAATCCCGTTCAATGCACTGCGTGATTTCGTGCCGATCACGCAAATGGCGCAGACCTTCGGCTATCTGGTCCTGGTCAATCCGGCGCTCGGCGTGACAACCATGCGTGAACTCGTTGATCTGAGCAAAAAGCGCCAGGTCGCCTACGGCTCGGGCGGGATCGGCAACAGCCAGCATTTTCTCGGCGAACTGATCAACATCCGTTCCGGCGCAAAGCTCGTGCATGTGCCCTACAAGGGATTGGCACCGCTGATTGCCGCCGTTATCAGCAACGAAGTGCAGGTGGGGCTGGCCACGCCGCTGACGGTCAACCAGCACATCAAGAGCGGGCGCCTGCGGGCGGTCGCCTACACCGGCGACAAGCGTTATCCGTCAATGGCGGAACTGCCGACGATGGCCGAGGCCGGTGTGCCCGACTGCGTGTTCGAACCGGGCGGCCACGGCATTTACGCGCCGGCCGCCACGCCGACAGCCATCGTCAATCGCATCCAGACCGCCGTGCACACCGCCGTGCGCACGCCGAAAATGCTTGAGCATCTGAGCCACGGCGGTTACGTGCCAGTGGGCAATACACCGGCGGAATTCCGCCGTTATCTCGAAACCGACCTCAAACGCATCGCCGAGATCGCGCGGCTGGCCAAAATCGAAGTTCAGGATTGAATCTTTCAGCGGACCCCACATGATCAAACTGCATTACATGCCGCCTTCGGGCAATTCCTACAAGGTGCGCATTCTGCTTTCACTGCTGAAAGTGCCGCACGAAACCGCGCTCGTCGACGGTCACAAACGCGAACACAAGTCGGCAAAATTTCTCGCCATGAATCCGCGCGGCGAAGTGCCGGTGCTCGAAGTCGATGGCGTCTATCTGTGGGATTCTGCGGCCTGCCTCGTTTATCTCGCGCGCACTTTCGGCGGCGACACCTGGCTGCCGGCCGAACCGCTGCAGATGGCGCAAGTCATGCAATGGGTGGCGCTCGCCGGCAATGAAATCCAGTTCGGCCTGCAATACGCGCGGCGCGGCGTGCTGCAGGACCGCTGGACTGCCGGCAATCTCGATCAGGGCCATGCGATCAGCCGCGTTGCGCTCAACGCGCTTGAGGAACGCCTGCAAAAAAACGACTGGCTCGCGCTTGGCCGCCCGACCATCGCCGACATCGCGTGTTTTCCCTATGTGGAAACCGCACCGCAGGCGAAAATTGCGCTGGAAAATTATCCCGCAATCATCAAGTGGATCGAGCGCTGCAAGGCGCTGCCTGGCTGGGCCACGCGCTAGGTTTACGCGTCAAGGCTGCGTCTCCAGACATTCCACCAGCAGCGTGAGCGCTGCATCGGCAAACGCCAGCATGTTCTCCAGGCGCGCGTCGCTGCCGGTGCGCAGGGTTCGCGCGCGCTCGAGCGGCCCGGAGACCGCCACGCAGGTATGCCCGGCAGGATCGCCGTAACGGTTGCCGGTGGGCCCAGCAGCACCGGTTTCGCCGACACCCCAGGTCGTGAGAAAACGGCCGCGCGCAATGCCGGCGCGCACCAGCGCGTTGTGTTCGGTCGCCGCGCGTATGCCCCCCAGTTCCTCTTCGCGAAAATCGCGCACCACATCCCAGGCCTGCCGCGTGTAGACCAC
>CAZVDN010000014.1:10805-19443 GCA_964625665.1 uncultured Streptomyces sp.
ATCCGCCGGTCGAGGATTCATTCAGGGCGATCGTTTGTTTTCGCGCTTTCAACAAGGCGGCAGCGCGTTCGGCCAGCGGCATCAATTCACGCATTCGTGTACTCCCCGGTTCCGGCAAGACGTTTTGATATCATGACGCGCGCCGCATGATTGATTCACTCATCGACGCCGCTCGACGCAAATCGACGTAATTCGAAAAATCCGACTGCATTTTAACGTGAACCTGATCGCCGTCCGCCTGCCGTTCGCCGGCGCCGCCCGCCGCCTCGCCACGATGCTGTTGGCGACAACCCTTTTCGGCTGCGCGCAGTTGCCGCTGCCGAAGATCGCGGCCGCGCCGGCAATTCCGCGGCCGACCGGGAAGCCGGACCCCGTGCTGACCTGCCGCATGCTCAAGGCATCCTATTGCACCTACGACGTCTTGACGCGCACTTACGATGCCGCCGCGCACAGCGCCAGGCTCGAGCGCTGCGAGACACGCGCAGAGTTGCAACGGGCGCCGACCCTCGGACATTCCACAACACCGCCGCCCTTCGCCTATCTTTCGCCGGCCGGCACCAATGCCTTCCTGATACTGCAAACTTCACGCGACGAAATCATCATCGCCTTCCGCGGCACCATCGGCCTCGGCTCCGGTCTGCGCGGCTATTTCGACTGGCTCAACAATTTCCAGGCCGCGCGCGTCAGCGACGAACAGCTCGGCAATGTGCATTTCGGCTTTCACAATGCGATGTTCGACCGCCAGCTCACCGACAATGTGTGGGAAGCATTGTGGCGCGCGATGCTGCGCCTGCGCGCGCAAAACGCTCTCGCCGGAAAAAAACTCTACATTACCGGGCACAGCAAAGGCGGCGCGCTGGCGCTGTTCGCCGCAGCACGACTGAAAAAGGAATTCGGCATCATTGCGGATGCTGTTTACCAGTTCGAATCACCGCGCGCCGGTACCGTCGATTTCGCGCGCCGCTACAGCGAGCTCGGCATTCCGACATTCCGTTTCGAGAACCGCGGCGACATCATTCCGCATATGCCGCCCGAAGCCGACGAGACCGAAATGCTTGCCGCACTCGGCCTGCCGGCGTTGACTGTTTCGTGGTGGGACCCCTACGTTGCGGTCGGCGTGCTTGGCTTCATCGATTGGAACGGCACACTGCAGTTCCCCGATGAGTCCGCTGAGTTCAAGGCGAAACGTTCGCAGGACTTCATCGAGAACGTCATCGCCGGTGACGCGCGCGGCGTGTTGTCGGAGGACGTGCGTGCCAGGCTGCAGCTCAATCACCGCATCCTGCCAGGTGCGCCGAGCTATTTCGACGTCCTCTGCGGCGGCAAAACAGCGCCCTGAACCGGCGCTTCCGCACGCAAGCCCCTGATTTGCCAGCGGCTCTCCCCACCCCCCGCCGCGCGGTGGCGAATTCACAACGTGAGGGCTATGATGAAACGCCATCACGACCGGAGCCTGCCATGCCGCGCACAATCCGCATGATCATCGAAGATCAACAAGTCGTTACTGCGCCCGCCGACACCACCGTCCTCAGCGCCGCACGGCTGATGAAACAACACAAGACCGGCGCCGTGATGGTGGTCGAAAAGGAAAGGCTGGTCGGCATTTTCACCGAGCGCGATGCGCTCTACCGCGTGGTTGCCGATGGACGCGACGCCGAACACACCCGGCTCAGCGAAGTCATGACGCGCAGCCCGCAGACGCTGCATCCGGACAAATCGTTTGCCGAGGCGCTGCACATCATGCACATCGGCGGCTTTCGCCATGTGCCTGTGGTCGAAGACGGCCGCCCGATCGGGGTAGTCACGGCGCGCGACGCGCTCGGCCCCGAGCTCGAGGACTTCGTCTACGAAATGCTCCGCCAGGAACAGGTCGACGGCGTCCTGTCCTGACCCCGGCGGCGCCCCCGGCCTGTGCGATTTGGCTGGGTCGGCGGGCCGCCGAGCCGTTATACTTCGGTTTTCGCCGCAGACGGGCGCCTGATGGGGGGCCTCCCTGCGATTGAACCCGGGAATCAACGCGTGACCCGCCAAAAAGACACCATGGCCGTCCTGTTCGCCGACGTCAGCGACAGCACCCGGCTCTATGAAAACATGGGCGACACCGCGGCCTTTACGCAGGTGCGTGAATGCCTGCAGATCCTCAATGAGGCTGCGCAGCGTTATCACGGCCGTGTCGTCAAGACCATCGGCGACGGCGCCATGTGCGTATTCAACAACGCCGAAGATGCCGCGCGCTCGGCCATCGAAATGCAGGACCGCATCGACCTGCGGCCGCCCTCGCCCGGCCGCTCCAAACTGACCATCCGCATCGGCTTTCATTACGGCGCGGTGCTGCGCGAAGGCGACGATGTCTTCGGCGACACCGTCAATGTCGCGGCGCGCATGGCGGGGCTGGCGGTGCCCGGGCAGATTCTGATGACCGCCTCGACCGTGCAATCGTTGTCGGCCGACCTGCAGCAGAAAACGCGGCGCCTCGACGCGCTGGCGGTCAAGGGCAAGGCCCAGGCCATCGACATCCAGGAACTGCAATGGCAGGACAGCGATTCGGCAACACTGGTGCCGGGCCGCAGCGGCGGCTTCGCGCAGATGGCCGAACCGCGCCTGCGCTTGATCTGTCAGGGCCGCGAATTCGAATACCGCATGACGATGACCATCGGCCGCGAACCGAACCACGACATCGTGGTGCTCGACAAGATGGCCTCGCGCAACCATGCGCGCATTGAAAAGCGCCTCGATAAATTCGCCCTCATCGACCAGAGTGCCAACGGCACCTATGTGACCATCAGCGGCCGCGACGAAATCGTGCTGCGGCGCGAGGAGTTCATCCTCTACGGCAGCGGCACCATCGCCTTCGGCGAATCGCCGCGCCGGCAACGCGACGTCACGCTGGTGCAGTTCCAGTACGAGTCACCCGAAGAGCGGCTCGCCTCGGGCAAATAACAACGCGCGCGACGGCACCGGCCGCCGTGCCATCCAGGAGGAAAACCCCATGCCCGCACAAGGCAAACTCGCAGGAGAAACCGCCATCGTCACCGCCGCCGGTCAGGGGCTGGGCGAAGAAATATCCAAACGCTTCGCGCGGGAAGGCGCCAATATCGCCGTCGTTGACCTCAACGAAGCCGAAGCGCAGCGCGTGGCCGGCGAAATCAACGCTGCGGGCGGGTCGGCAATGGCATACAAATGCGATGCCACAAAAAAAGCCGAAGTGACGGGCATGGTCGGCGCCGTGCTGAAAAAATGGGGCACCGTGGACATCCTCGTCAACGCCGCCGGCGGCTTTCACCAGTTCGCGCCGATCACCGAGATCACTGAAGCGGAATGGGACCGCGTCATCAACGTCAATCTGAAGAGCGCCTTTCTCTGCACGCCGGCCGTCGCGCAAACCATGATGGACAAACGCAAGGGCCGCATCATCAGCATCGCCTCGGGTGCCGGCGTCGGCCCCAATCCCCATGCGCCGTCCTATCTGCCCTACGGCGCCGGCAAGGCCGGCCTGATCGGCTTTACCAAACTGCTCGCGCGCGACATCGGCGAGTACGGCGTCACGGTCAACACCATTGCCCCAGGGACCACGCTGACGCCGCGCGTGCGCAAGGTACGCGACGCCGCCAGCGTTGAACGCATCAAGGAGCGCAACCCGATGAAGGCCCTGGTCGAACCGGAAGACACTTCGGCCGCCGCGCTGTTCCTCGCCTCAAGCGAGGCGCGTTACATCACGGGCGTGAACCTGAACGTCAACGCGGGCAACATCATCTGAGCCTGCTCCGGTTGTGATACCGCGCGTCGCCGCTCTCTACCGCTACCCCGTCAAAGGCGGCACACCCGAGATCTGCGATTCGCTGACGGTGCTTGCCGAAGGCCGCGTCGCCGGCGACCGCGCGCTGGGTTTCCGCTTTGCCGATTCCGGCCTGCCTGACACCGCGTGGAGCAAAAAACACGGCTACACAGCGCTGGTCAATACGCCGGCGCTGGCGCGCCTCGCCATGCGTTTCGACGCCGGCACGCGGCGATTGCGCATCGCGCATGGCGATACGCTGCTGGCCGATGAAAACATCGACGGCGACGGACGCCGCCGCCTTGCGGCAGCCGTCGAAGGTTTTGTTCTGGCACAAGCCGATAACCCGCTCGCCGGACACCCCGAACGCCTGCCGCTCGAACTGATCGGCGATGGCATCACACCGCGTTATCAGGACAGCGAGCGCGGCGAAATCACGTTGCACAGCCGCGCCACGCTTGCCGCCATTGCCCAGGCCGCCGGCGATGCCGGACTGAGCGAACAGCGCTTTCGTTCCAACATCGCCCTCGAAGGCGTCGCAGCATGGGCCGAAGACCGCTGGGTCGGCCGCCGGGTGCGCATCGGCACCATCGAATTTGACGTGGTGAGGACCAAGGTGCGCTGTCTTGCCACGCATGCGAATCCCGTAAGCGGCGTTTTCGATCTGCCGGTAATGCAGACGCTTGTGCGCAGCTTCCGGCAAACGCAACCGACAATGGCCGTTGCCTTGCTGACCCGCGGCAACGGCGGTGAAATCGCAACGGGAGATCCCGTCACGCCGCTGGATTGAAACGCATTGCCGCCCGCGCATTCTTCGGCAGCACGCGCCGGCCGGCCCCCCGCGGAATGGTCTTCCGCTATCATCGCCCCAATCTGATCGAGGAGAGCCCGTCATGTATTTCTACCGCTTCGAAGGCATGAAGACGCATCATTTCAACCCGCATCTGTCGAGCGCGACGGGGCCGATCCTCGAGGGTGAAACGATGTATTTCCGCCTGGTCACGAAAAAAGCCGGCACCGGCGCCGACCTGCACTACCATCCCAACGAATTGTTCGCCTTCCCGCTTCGCGGCAAGGTGGACAGCGTCGTCGGCAAAGACCGCCGCATCGTCCAGCCCGGCATGCTGGTGCACTTCCCGCCCTACGCGCGCCACGGCTTCAAGGCCAATGAAGACAACGACCTCGTTTATCTCTACATCAAGGACCGCACCTGGACCATGATCGGCGCGGCCGCCGACGAGGCGCTGCCCGACGAGGCGCCCTCCGCCGTCGAAGTCGCGCGCGCCATTGCCGCCGGCAAATATCCCGGGCAGAAAAAAGACAAAACAAGATCGAAGGCCATCATCGACGGGCTCGGCACCTGCTATTACACCTTCATCGATTCACTGCGCGCACCGCCTGCCTCGGCGCATTGCGAACACCGCGTCGAAGGCACCAACATCGCTTTCAGTTTTGTCGAATCGCCGGCCGGCCATGTCACTGCGGAAAAAAAGGCCGCGCACGAAATCTTCATTTATGTTCTTGACGGCGAACTCGATGCGCGCGTCGGCGCGAAAAAGAAACGCGTGAAAAAAGGCGACGTCATCCACGTTCCGCGCGGCAAGGGTTATACGTTCACGGTGACCAAACGCGGGCCGGTGCGTTATGCCGGCGTGCAATCAACGCCACGGCTTGAAGCGCATATCCGCAAGTACGGCGCTGCGGACAATTGGCGCGGCTGATTGCGCGGCCCGGACGAAGTGATTTTCCGCAGGGCTTACACCCTGCGCGCAGAAAAACCTAATACGACGTCAAGCCACCATCGAGCATGAGGGTCTGGCCGGTGATATAAGACGCCGCGTCGCCGGCGAGATACGACACCGCTCCGGCCACATCCTCGACCGTGCACAGGCGGTGCAGCGGAATCTTGTCGATCATCGCCTGCATGTATTTCGGATCGCTGCTGGTGCTGGCGCGCGATGGCGATTCGGTATCGAGCCGGCCCGGCGCCACGGTGTTGACGCGGATGCCGTGTTCGGCCCACTCGATGGCCAGCATGCGCGCCATGTGCACGATGCCCGCCTTGCTGACGCCGTAGGTCGAGCGCTCGACCGCGCCGATCACGGCGTGCGTCGACGAAATGCTGATGATCGAGCCCGGGCGCTTCGCCGCGATCAGATGGCGCCCCATCTGCTGCGACATGAAAAAAGTGCCGGTGAGATTGACGCCGATATGCGCGGTCCATTCTTCCGGCGTCACATCGACGGCCCTGCGGCGCAGGTTGGCGGCGGCGTTGTTGACCAGCACGTCGACACGGCCGAACGCCGCGACCACGGCAGCAAACGTCTGCTCGATACTCGCCTGTGCATTGAGATCGAGCGCCAGCGGCAGCACGCGACGGCCGGTCGGCTGCAATGCCGCCACCGTCTTCGCCAGATTGCTCTCCCGCGTAGCCGCAACGGCAATGTCGTAACCGTCGCGCGCCAGCGCGAGCGCGCAGGCCGCGCCGATGCCGTACGATGCGCCGGTGACAAACGCGACTTTGCCGTTGCCGCTATTCCGCCCTGATGCCTGCATCCTTGATGACCTTTCCCATTTTCTGCATGTCCGCCTTCATGTAAGCAGCAAACTCGCGCGGTGAATTCGCCACCACTTCGGCGCCCGAATTGAACAGGCGTTCTTTGACTTCAGGCGATCTGAGCACGCGCACCGATTCCCTGTTGAGCTGTTCGACGATGGCCGCCGGCGTTTTTGCGGGCGCATAAAGGCAGATCACAGCCACGAATTCATAGCCCGGCACCGCAGCGGCGATCGTCGGCAGGCCCGGCGCCAGCGCCGACGGTTGCGCGCTCGACACCCCCAGCGCGCGCACGCGGCCCGACTTCATGTGCGGCATTGCCCCGCCGACATTCGGAAACATCAAATGCGTCTCACCGGCAATCAGGCCGTTCAATGCCGGACCGCCGCCTTTGTAGGGCACGCGCACGATCTCGATACGGGTCATCGCCTTGAAGAGTTCGGCCGCCAGATGGGGCGACACGCCGATGGTGCCGGCGGCGTAATCGAGTTTGCCCGGCCGCGCCTTCGCGTGGTCGATCAGTTCGCGCACGCTTTTCACCGGCACGCTCGGATGCACGACCAGCACATTGGGCAGTTGCACAGCGATGGTGATCGGCGCGAAGTCGCGCAGCGGATCCCAGGCCACGTGTTCGCGCAGATAAGGCAGCAGCCAGATGTTGGCGCCATAGACGAGCAGCGTATAGCCGTCCGGGTTCGCATTCTTGGCGATTTCGGCCGCAACGATGCCGCGGTTGTCGACGATCACGCGCTGGCCGAGTGCCGGCGTCAGTCCTTCGGCAAGCACGCGGGCAACGATGTCGTTGCCGCCGCCCGGCTCGGACGTGACGAAACGCACCGGCTTTGCCGGATAAGGCTGCGCCTGGGCACCGACACACAGGATCGCGGCAACGGTTGCCGCCGCGATGCAAAGCGGCTTGATCATGGTCTGCGCCCCGGCTGCGCGCCTACCACCCGCGCGGTTCGGCCTGCAGGAATTTCATCGCCTGCAAATCGGCAGCGAGTTTGGTCTGTTCCGCCCCGGTCAGCGCGCGCGACGGCGGACGCGGACGGCCACAGTCACGGCCCATTGCGCGCATTGCCCCCTTGAGACCGGCAAGCCCGGCGAGTTTCAGACAGTGCGCGAGTTCGGCGATGTTCTCCTGACCCTCACGCGCCTGGGTGAATTGCTGTTTCACGCACAGCTCATAGACCTGTTTCACCAGCTTCGGCGCCACTGCAGACAGCGGCGAAAACACGCCCATGCCGCCGATGACACCGTTCGTCACCATGTAATCGGTCGCCGACAGCAGCTGGAACTCCGGCCGCTTGGCACGGCCGAGCGAAACGGTTTCGACCATGATGACAAAATCCATGGTCGCATCGACCACGCCCTGCAGTGTCGGCACGCGATCGATGACATCAAGCGTAATCTCAGTCGTCAGCGGCGTGCCAACGTCCTCGACCGGCGGGCTGCAAAGAAAATACGGCAGCTTGGTCGCATTGCCGATCTGCACGAGGTGCTCGGTGACCATGCTCGCCTTCGGGTGCCAGAAATAGGGCGGATGCGAAACGATCGCGGCAGCGCCGGCTTTAGCCGCCTGTTTGGCGCGCTCGACTGCGATGGTCGTGCCGGCGTCACTGACGTGCGCAATCACCGGCACGCGGCCCTTGACCTGTTTGATGATGAAATCGAGCAGCACGCCCTGTTCGTCGTCCTTCAGGCTCATGTCCTCGCCTGCAGGCATGGGTGCGGCAATCGCCTCAGCGCCGTTTTTCAGGTGAAACTCGATGAGCTTCGAGTAGGTTTCATAGTCGATGCTGTGATCCGCCTTGAACGGCGTAACCGGTGCGTGCACCAAACCGGGTTTGAATGTGGCCATGATTTCGTCTCTTTCGTTTCGCGTTTTTCTGGTTTACCAGCCGTGCGGCTCGGTCTGCAGGATGTTCAGTTCTTCGAGCTGCTGGCGCAGGAAGGCAATGCGTTCCTTGGTTGCGGTGGGCAGCGGCGAACGCGTGGGGCCGACCGGACGCCCCATCATGATCATGGCGCCCTTCAGCGACGACGGATACTGTTCCTTGAAGACGCGCCACAGGCGTGAAATCTTGTACTGGCATTCGCGCGCCAGCGGCCAGTCGTTAGCAACCAGTGCGGCGAAATACTTATTGCAGAGATTCGGCGCGATCGCGCCAGACGACGAAAACGAACCGCAGGCGCCGAGCGGATACGACGCAAGCAGATGTTCGACGCCCATGATGATGGCGAACCCCGGTCGCATTTTCAGCGCGGTGCGCGAGATCTCCATGAACTTCTCGCTATGGAAGCTG
>CAZVDN010000014.1:19488-24465 GCA_964625665.1 uncultured Streptomyces sp.
ATGCCGATGTAGTTGGGCAGGCGCTCTATCAGGCGCTGGGTCAGCTCCCCGGTGAACTCGACGCCCTCGCCATTACGCCACGGCGAGTTGTAGGTCAGCATCGGCAGGTCGGTGTGGGTGGCGATGCGTACGATGGAGTCGAAAATCTCCTGCTGCGAGGGCCGCCGGCAGTACGGCGAAATGGTCAGCAACAGATCGGCGCCGATTTTCTGTGCGTGTTTGGCGATGTCCAGCGAGTCTTCCTCGGACAGGGTGCCGGTAAAGATCGACACCGGCACGCGGCCGGCCACTGTCTTGACGGCGATCTCGGCGCCGAGCTTGCGCTCGGCAATGGTCAGATTAAGCGACTCGGCCTTGTGGTGCGGCCAGGCGATCGCCGGCGCGCCGTGGCGGACGTGGAAATCGACCATCTTGGCGAACCCGTCGCCATCGAAACTGAAATCGTCCTTCAGCGGTGTGACCGGGGCTTGCATGACCCCTTGCAGTTTGATCGGCATATCTGTCTTTCCTGGAAATACGTTGAATTCGTGGCGCGCCGGCGTTTTTGCCTGCCGGCGCTGTCTGGACACATCGAGAATTTATTTCAGGTATTGCTTCGACTATTACAGGCCATTAAGTATATCAATTACTTGATCAGTCCGAGGTCGCTCATGACCGCACGCGTCGCCGCATATTCCCCCTCCAGATATCTCGCCGTATCGCGGCTGCGCAGGAATTGGGATTCGAGGTTGTTCTCTTCAAGCAACTTCTTCCAGTCGCCGGTGACGACCGTCTTCGCAAGCGCCTCCTCCCAGAACGCGACCTGCGCCGGGGCGATCCCTTTTGCGCCGAAAACCACGCGCCAGTTGGCTATGCCCGGGGCATCAATGCCCTGCTCGCGCAGGGTCGGCACCTGCGCCAGCGCGCCGCTCATGCGCTGGGGCGCGGCAATCGTAAGCATGCGCGTGTTGCCCGCCATCACCTGCGCCATCGCCGAACTCACCGAGGATGCCACCGCCTGCAGATGGCCGCCCATCATGGCCGTCATCGATTCCGCATTGGTCTTGAACACCACCACCTTGAGCTTTGCCGGGTCGATACCGGCACTGCGTACCGCCTGCGACAGCGCCAAGTGATTCGGGCCACCGCGGCTGCTGACGCCGAAGGCAAAGGCAGACGGGTCCGCTTTCAGGCGGTCGATCAGGTCACGCATGTTTTTCAACGGCGAACCGGCGGCAACCGTGATCACCGTGCGTTCGACATACAGCAGCGCCAGCGGTGTGAAATCCGTGTACATCTGCTGCGTCAGGCCAGCGAGCTGATTGGTAAACACCGTGGGCGCCGAGTAGAGCAGATAATGCGGGTTACCGGCGTTTTGATTGAGATAGGCCACGGCAAGCAGCTGGTTGCCGCCGGCCTTGTTGACCGGAATCACCGGCACATTGACCAGCTTGCCGTCCTGCAGCGTTTTCTGAATCAGGCGCGAGACCTGATCATTGATGCCGCCGGCCGCGGTCGGAATGATGATCTCGATATTTTTTTCCGGTCGCCAGGCCGACTGTGCGCATACGATGCTCGCGAACAGGGCACCAAGAAGAACCGGGACAATTGTGGCAACTCGCTTCACGGGTGTCAGCGCATGCGCGGAAAATCGGCCGCGCCGGGCAGCCCTTCGCGCGCGCCGAGCAACTCGTAATAGCGCCCGGCGAGCGCGAGGTCCTGCAGCGCCGTGCCGACCGATTTGAAGACGATCATGCCAGCCGGCGGCACGCCGCGCTTGACGGTCACCACTTCCGCGAGAGTCGTCAGTTTGTCGGGGGGCAACGCGCCCGACGCCGCGGCCTGGATCATCTCGCCGGCCTCATGCTGCGCGTGTGCCGAATCGGCCGCCACCAGCATCGCGTCGCGAAAACACTGCGCGTCGATTTCGGCGAATGCCTTGCGCGTATTGCCGACGGCGCAGAGCAGGCGGCAGCCCGCCAGCCATTCACCGCGCAGCACGGGCTCCTTGCCGCGCGCACTGCTTGCCGCCGCAACCACTTTGTGGCCGCGCACTGCGGCTTCGGCGGACGCCGCCGCGCTGACCTTGATGCCGAGCTTCTGCGACATCTCCTGCACGAATTTGTCGCGATTGGCCGCTGTGGGGCTCCACACCGATGCGGCCGTCACGTTGTACACCGCCGCAAGGCTTTCGAGCTGCATGCGTGCCTGATTGCCCGAGCCGACGATGCCCACCGTCACCACGCCGTCGATCGGCACCTTGCGCGCCATCACGCCGCTGGCACCGCCGGTGCGCAAATCCGTGATCAACTGCCCGTCGAGCCAGGCCAGCAGCGCGCCGTCCTTCAGGCTGTAGAGCGTAACAACATAACGCGCACCAGCATCGCCGGCAGAGTGGTAGGCCTTGGTCGCCAGATATCCGGCCGCATGATCGGCCGCCACCAGCATGCGCATCGCACCGCCGTCGAATTCCGTGATGTATTTCGGCGACACATCGGTTTTGCCGGCGGCCTCGTGCCTCAGCGCCGTTTCCAGCAGGTCGATCACATCGCGCATCGACAGCGCGCCGTCCATCATTGCGTAATCCAGAATCACTGCCACTGCCTGCTCCTTGCGCGCCTGTTTCTATTCCGCCTGGATGCCTGCATCCTTGACGACCTTGGCCCATTTGGCGACTTCAACGCGCACCAGATTGCCGAACTCCTCGGGCGTCGCGCTGGGCGTGACTTCGGCGCCGTCGTCGAGAAAACGCTTTTTGACTTCCGGATCGTTAAGCGCGCGCGTAATTGCAGTGTGCAGCTTCATGACGACATCGCGCGGCGTTCCGGCCGGCGCCATCAGGCCGAACCACTGCACCGCTTCATATCCGGCGACCCCCTGTTCGGCAATGGTCGGGACGTCAGGCGCCATCGAAATGCGCTTCGCACTCGTCACGCCGTAGCCGCGCAGCCGCCCCGAGCGCATATGCGGCAGACCGCTGAGGCTCGCCACCACGGTAATCGGCACGTGGCCGGCAATCGCGTCGATCAGCGCCGGATGCGTCGCCTTGTAGGGCACGTGCAGCATCTTCGTGCCGGTGGTCAGCAGAAACAGTTCCATCGCCATGTGCTGGATCGAGCCGACGCCGCCGGTCGAATATTGCAACTGGCCGGGCCGCGACTTCGCCAGCGCCACCAGTTCGCGCACGTTTTTCGCCGGCAGTGACGGATGCGACAGGATCATCTCGGGCACCGTCACCATCAGCGACACCGGCGCGAAATCACGCACCAGATCAAAGGGCACTTTTTTCATAAGCGCCAGGTTGCTGGCATTCGAGGCGATGCAGGTCAGCAACGTGTAACCGTCGGGCGCAGAACGCGCCACAACTTCAGCACCGATATTGCCGCTGGCGCCGCCGCGGTTTTCGATCACGATCTGCTGCCCCAACGCCTCACCGAGTTTCGGCGCAATGATGCGCGTGGTCGTATCGGTGCCGCCGCCGGCTACTGAAGGCACGACCCAACGGACGGGTTTTTCCGGATAGGCAGCTGCCTGCGCGAACAACGAACAGGTTGCGGCGGACACCAGCACGATGAGGCCTGCATAACAACGAGCGGAAATTATCATCGACTTCTCCATCGATTCGGCAAACACTCGAAACAGGATTTCGGCGCTGCCCGTTCAGATTGATGGTGGGCCCTCTCGGACTTGAACCGAGGACCAACGGATTATGAGTCCGCTGCTCTAACCGACTGAGCTAAGGGCCCGTGCTGCCTATTATAGCGGTGTCGCGCTTGCCGAATTCGCTTCACAGCCGCCGTCGTGGCGTTATTTCGCCTCGATCAATTGCAGGGGCCGACCGGACTGATGGTGTTGCCAGAGGGCGGTATAGACCGACTCTAGGCCGGCAACAATACGGGGCTGATCGAACAACAGCGCGTGGCTTCTGTTGCCGAGCAGCTTTTCCTTCAGTGCGATGCATGCGGCACGATCAATGCCGAGGCGGATGGCGATGTCGCGATACTCGGCGGCGTCGCGTGCCACGAGCTCCGGCAGGCCTGCGGCAGTAACGAGGCTGGCACCGACGCGCGATGCAAAAGTGTTGCCGGCGACCGTGAGCACCGGCACGCCGGCGCACAACAACTCGTTAGTGGTTGAATGCCCGCAGTGCCAGCCGTTGGTATCGAGCGACAAATCCGCCAGGGACAGACGCTCGAAATGCGCAGCCTTGTCGGCGACGCGCGGCGCAAATATCAGTCGCGCCCCTTCGATGCCGCAGTGCCGGGCTTCGGCGCGCAGGTTTTGCACAGTGTTCGCATCGGATTGCCGCAACCACAGCACGCTGTCCGGAACCGCCTGCAGGATCTGCATCCAGCCGGCAAAAACGTCGCGGGTAATGCGGGTGGCGTTGGTGAAACCCGCATATACAGTCGCAGTTTCAGGCAGCCCCTGCGCTGCGCGTGAAGGCGGTTCTGACGCATCGCTCGACACACCGGCACTCATCATGAAACAACCGGAAACCAGTGCCAGTTTTTCTGTGAAAGCATCTGCCAATGCAGGCGGTGAAGCCACCGGGTCCGAAATGAAATAGTCGATATAAGCCGCGCCAGTGGTACTGGCATAACCGAGGTAGTGGGCCTGCACCGTCGCCGGCCGCCGTGCCAGGATGCCGAGACGACTGCCCGTCGTATGCCCGCCGAGATCGATCAGTAGCTGCACACCGTCGGCGGCGATTTTTTCCGCAGCCTGCGCATCGCTCAGAGACGCAACGTCTACAAAGTGTTCGACGCCGGAAGCAATGGCGCGACGGGTATCGCTGCCGTCATCATGGCCGTATGAATAGGCGAACACTTCAAAGCGGCTGCGATCGTGCAATGGCAAACCGGCGCGCATCAGATGACCGACCGGATGCTCACGAAAATCCGGCGAGAGGTAACCGATGCGCAGACGGTCACCGGCAGCTGCGACGCGCCTGCGCGCGACGTGCGTCACATTTCTTGCCGCTTCGGCGGCGTGCCA
>CAZVDN010000015.1:0-15576 GCA_964625665.1 uncultured Streptomyces sp.
GTTCCATGCCTGCCCCTGCTGCGAATGATGAAGAAAGGCAGCCGCTCAGCCGCCCGGTTCGTCGAGCGCCTTTTCCGCCGCCCGCGAGCGCGGCGCGATCACGCCGATGCGCTCTTTCAGCGAAACCAGCGTCTGCCCGAACTGCTGGCTATAGTAGCTCGCATTACTCATGACTTTCTTGACGTAATCGCGGGTTTCGTTGAACGGGATCGATTCGGTGTAAATCGCAGCCTCCATCGGGCCATCGGCACGCCAGGCGCGGGCGCGCCCCGGGCCTGCATTATAGGCCGCCGATGCCAGCACCGGATGGCTGTCGAGGGTGTCGAGCACATGCTTAAGGTACCAGGTGCCGAGGTTGATGTTGGTTTCGACCTGCGTCACTTTCCAGCTCTGCCAGTCCGACAAGCCGATCTTGCGCGCCACCCAGCGCGCCGTGGCAGGCATCAGCTGCATGAGTCCGCCGGCACCGGCACTCGATTTGATGTCGGGAATGAAACGGCTTTCCTGGCGGATCAGCCCGTAGACCCAGGCCTCGTCGAGCTGCAGTTGCGCGACATAGCCCTTCATGACATCACGATAGGGCGCGAGGTAACGCATGCTGAAGTCGTGGGTTTCGCGCGTGCGGTCGGCGGTATTGATGGCGCGGTCGTAGATTTCGCTGCGGCGCGCGAACTCGGCTGATGCGAGCAACTGACGATCGTCGAAACCGCGGATGGTCCAGTTCCATTCGCGGTTGCCTTCGAAACGCAGATTCAGGCGGTAAAACGCGACGGCGCGTTGCAGGCCCGGCGTGCGGCCCATCGACTGCGCCTCTTCGCGCGTCGGCTTGTAGAGCGCCACGGGCGCGTGCGTCCGCGCGCCGATTTCCTCGGCTGCGAGCTGGCCGTAGAAATTGTATTCCGGCGCGAGTGCGGCAAAAATCGCCTGCGCCTCCGCCGGCCGGCCCTGCGTTTTCAAAGCGCGCGCTTTCCAGTAACGCCACGCCGGTTCCTGGGCTTCGGTCGGCGACATGGCATTGACGGCGGCCAGCACCTCGCCCCAGTTCAGCGCGCGCAATGCGATGCGGACCTTCCACGCCAATTGCGCGTCGCTCAGTTTGCCGGCCTTCGCATACCAGCCCAATGCCGAAGGATCGAGCCGCTGCGCCCCTAGATGGGCGATGAGTCCCCAGACGTAACCGCGCTCGGCCTCATCGACCTGCTCGGCCAGCCGCGTCCAGTGCTGGGCGGCGATTTGCGGCGAACTGCGCGCGAGACGCTGCACGGCAAACATCAGCGTTTCACGCCCGGCACGCGTCTTCAGGTTGAATGCCTTCTTATCGAGGAAGGCCTGCGGATTGACCGCGATGCGCGCGAGCGTCGCACCGTCGGGCTGTTCTTTCGCCGGCAGATATTCGGCGACGCGACGGGCCACCCCGGTATTGCCGATTTCGAGCGCCAGACGGATGCGCGCCCAGATGTCGGCTTCGGTAAGCATCCTGCGTTCGGCCAGCACGTCGAACAGCACACTGCAGGTCTCGGGCTGGTCGCGCCCGCTGAACCAGATCGCACGCGCCTTTTCAAGCGCCTCGAGATTGCCGCTGCGCGCGCGGTTTTGCAGCGCAAGGCAGGACAGCTCCGGATCGTCACCGACGTATTGCGCGAACTCGGCATCGAACTGTTCCCACTGCTGGCGGTTGGCCAGCAATTTCAGCCAGTCGGTGCGCAGGCTGTTCGACACGGGCCCATCCTTGACGCGCGCCAGCAGGGCCTGCACTTCCGCGGGTGTCGCCTGCTCGAGCCGCATGCGCAGGCGCCAGTAAGCGATGTAGGGCTCGAGCGGATGATCGTTCAGCGACTTCGCGGCGCGCTCGAAGCGCACTACATCGCCGACACGGAAGGCCTCGCGCGCGGCGAGGAAGTCGTCGTCCGGCGTGGCCGCCGGCGCAACCGTCGCGCACAGCGACGTCACCAGGCCGAAGCCCGCGGCGCACAGCACCCGTGCCACTCGTTTCACATTCAGCATGACGGCGATTTTAACGGCTTTGCTCCACAACCGGCGCACGATCAAGCATAGACAGCGCCGTCAGCCCATTAATTCCCGGCGGGCACCTAAACCGCCTTCGCCTGACCGTATGAATAACGCGCGAACGCCCGTACCATCAAGCCAAAAACAACCGATAGGCCGCGTTCTTCGATTCGTCAACGTAGGGATAACCGAGCTTCGCCAGAAACGCCTTGAAAGCCGCCATCTCGCGCGGCGGCACCTGCATGCCGACCACCACGCGGCCGTAATCGGCGCCGTGATTGCGGTAATGAAAGAGGCTGATGTTCCAGCCGTGGCGCATGCTGTCGAGAAATTTGACCAGCGCCCCCGGGCGCTCCGGGAATTCGAAGCGGTAAATGATTTCATTGGCAATGCCCGGCGCGTGCCCGCCGACCAGATGGCGCACATGCAGGCGTGCGAGTTCGTTGTCGCTGAGGTCGCGCGCCGTGAGGCCGTTGCGCTGCAGCGCGCGCACCAGCCGCGCGGTTTCCGCGCGGTCGCGCACCTGCACGCCGACAAACACCTGTGCGGCATGGGCGTCAGCGAAGCGGTAGTTGAACTCCGTCACGCTGCGCGCGCCGAGCAGCGCGCAGAACTTGCGGAAGCTGCCGGGCTTTTCGGGAATCGTCACGGCGAGGATGGCCTCGCGCTTCTCGCCGAGCTCCGCCTCCTCGGCGACAAACCGCAGGCGGTCGAAATTGACGTTCGCCCCGCTCGCCACCGCCACCAGCGTCTTGCCACGCACGCCTTTCTTTTCCACCCAGGCCTTGGCACCGGCAATCGCCAGCGCGCCGGCCGGTTCGAGCACCGCGCGCGTGTCTTCGAACACATCCTTGATTGCCGCGCACATCGCCGCGGTGTCGACCACCACGACCTCATCGACGAACTGGCGGCAGAGGCGGAAGGTTTCTTCGCCGACCTGCTTGACCGCAACACCGTCGGCAAACAGGCCGACATGATCGAGCCGTACGCGCCGGCCGGCCTTGAGCGAACGCTTCATGGCGTCTGCATCGACCGGTTCAACGCCGATGATTTTTACCGAAGGCTGCAGGCGTTTCACATACGCAGCGATGCCGGAAATCAGGCCGCCGCCGCCGATCGGCACGAAGATGGCGTCGATCCTGCGCCGCGTCTGGCGCAGGATTTCCATACCGATCGTGCCCTGTCCGGCAATGACGTCCGGATCGTCGTAGGGATGGACGAAAGTCAGGCCGCGCTTGCGCGCCAGCGTTTTCGAATATTGGTAGGCCTCGTCGTAGGAGTCGCCGTAGAGCACCACTTCGGCACCGCGCGCTGCGACGGCCGTCACCTTGATCTGCGGCGTGGTCACCGGCATGACGATGGTGGCGCGGCATTTGAGCTTCTGCGCCGCCAGCGCCACGCCCTGCGCATGGTTGCCCGCCGAGGCGGCAATCACGCCGCGCGCCAGGTCGGCCGGTTTGAGCAACGCCATTTTGTTGTACGCGCCGCGCAGCTTGAATGAAAACACCGGCTGCATGTCCTCGCGCTTGAGCAGCAGCGTGTTGTTCATGCGCGCCGACAGGTTGTTGGCGCGTTCGAGCGGCGACTCGACGGCGACGTCGTAGACCCGCGCGGTCAGGATGCGTTCGAGATAGTCGTTCTTCATGATCAGCCGGCGTTCAGGGGGAAAATGGACGCAAAGCGTAGCAGGAATGGCCCGAAACCGCCAATTTCGACACCCCCCTGACCCCGGGGGTAAAAAAAGTGTGGGAATGCCCGGAAGTTTACTATTCAGGGCACAGCAATTAAGATCGGCAGATTCCGTTCAGCCCCACGCCAAAGGCCCTTCATGACCCAGGACGAACTCAAACTTGCCGTCGCCAAAGCGGCGATCACCCATGTGCCCATGGGCTGCATCGTCGGCGTCGGCACCGGCTCGACCGCCAATTTTTTCATCGACGAACTCGGCAAGATCAAACACAAGATCGACGGCGCGGTGGCCAGCTCCGAAGCCTCGGCGCAGCGCCTGCGCAAACTCGGCATCGAGGTGCTCGATCTGAACAACGTCAACGACCTGCCGGTCTACGTCGACGGCGCCGACGAAATCACCCGCCACCTGTCGATGATCAAGGGCGGCGGCGGCGCGCTGACGCGCGAAAAGATCGTCTCCGCGGTGGCGCGCAAATTCGTCTGCATCTGCGACGGCAGCAAGCTGGTCGATGTGCTCGGCAAATTCCCGCTGCCGGTCGAAGTGCTGCCGATGGCGCGCTCTTACGTCGCGCGCGAACTGGTCAAGCTCGGCGGCCAGCCGGCGTTGCGCCAGGGCTTCACCACCGATAACGGTAATGTCATTCTCGATGTGCACAACATGAGCATCCTCAATCCGCAGGAACTCGAAGCGACGATCAACCAGATCACCGGTGTGGTCACCAACGGATTGTTCGCGCGGCGCGGCGCGGACGTGCTGCTGCTCGGGACCGAAAGCGGCGTGCAGACGATGACGCGCTAGGCGTCAAACGTCAGGCGTCAGATCAGGTCGGGCGAAATCCAGACCGTCAGCCGCGGCCGCGCTTCGGCGCCGCGCAGGGACAGCCAGACGATGGCGCCTTTTTTCACCGCCCACGACGACGCCGTACCGGTCAGCAACAGTGAAGCCACCTCGCCCATCGTCGGTTGATGGCCGACGGCAACGACCGTGCCGCCGCGCGGCCAGCCGCAGGCGCGAATCAGATCCTTGGCCGATCCTGACGTATTGAGATCGGGCACAGTCTTGATGTCTTCGCTGAGCGCGCGCGCGGTTTGCTGCGCGCGCACCGCCGGGCTCGCCATCACGACGTACTCTTCAGGCAGACGCTCGGCCAGCCATTTGGCCATGCGCGCGGCCTGCTTGTGCCCCTTGTCCGTCAGCCGCCGTTCGCCATCGGGTTGCCCCAGCTCGGCATCGGCGTGGCGCCAGAGGATCAGGTCCATGGAAATGCAGTGCGTGCGTCAGGGCGTGATTATTTTGCCGCCGGCGGCACGTAACCCTGCGCCTGATCGGCGCCGGCGCCAAAGAAATGCTTTTCCATCTGCTGCACGAGATAGTCGCGGGCCTTTTTGTCGGCGAGGTTCAGCCGGTTTTCATTGACCAGCATCTTCTGCAGTTCGAGCCACTGCTTCCACGCTTCCTTCGACACGTTCTCGAAGACCCGTTTGCCGATTTCGCCCGGGAAGGGCGGAAAGTCCATGCCTTCGGCTTCACGTCCGAGTTTGATGCACTTGACGTTTCTCGCCATGAATTGCTCCTGATGGTTGCCCGCAATGAAGTGGACGACGATTTTATCAGGATTGCTGCGCAATCCCGACCACGCCGGCCTGGCGCGGCGCCGGCCGGCAGCCCGGATGCGGGCGCTCGAGGTAATAGCCCTGCACTGCATCGACGCCGAAGGAACGCAGCATGTCGAGCGTTTCAAGGTCTTCGACGCATTCGGCAATCGTGATCTTGCGCATGCCGCGCGCCACGGCGACGATGGCCTTCACAAAAATCTGGTTGTCGAAATCGCTCGGCAGATCGCGGATGAACAGGCCGTCGATCTTCACCGCATCGGCCTGCAGATGCTTGAGGTAGGCGAACGAGGAAAAGCCCGTGCCGAAATCGTCGAGGCAGGTGCGGCAGCCGGTCTGGCGCAACGCCTCGATGAAACGCCGCGCATCGTGCAGGTCGGACACCGCCGAGGTTTCGGTCAGCTCGACCAGCAGCCGCCGCGGCGCCACGCCGCAGCGCTTGAGTTCGCCGGCGATGTATTCGGGCAGCGTCGGTTCGTCGAACGAGCGCCCCGAGATGTTGATTGCCAGCGAGGGCACGTCGGCATCGGCGAGCAGCTCGATGCTGTTGCGGATCACCCAGCGGTCGATGTCGAGGATCTTGCCGCTTTTTTCGGCGTAGGGAATGAACTGGCCGGGCATGAGGATGTGCGAATGGTCGTCCGCGTCATGCATGCGGATCAGCACTTCGTAATGCGCGAGCCGGTCGTCGGCGGACTCGAAGATGCCCTGGAAATAGAGCTCGAACAGATTGTTCTCGAGCGCGTGGGCGATGCGCTCGTTCCACGACAACCGCGAAACCATTTCGCGCGAGGCATCGCGGTCGTGACGATAGGTGCGCCAGGCGTTCTTGCCGGCATCCTTGGCCTGGTACATCGCGGTGTCGGCGTGAGCGATCAGCTCTTCGGCAGATTCGGCATGGTCCGGGAACAGCGCCATGCCGAGACTGGTGGTCAGGCGCAGGCTCTGCCCTTCGAATTCGAACTTGATGTTCGAGATCGAACGCACGATGCGTTCGGCCAGCACCGGCAGCATGTTGTCAGTGACCTCGGGCACCAGCACGGCAAATTCGTCGCCGCCGAGCCGGCTGATGATTTCATTGCGGCGCACCTGACTGGCGACGTCGCCGGCAACGCGGATCAGCATCGCATCGCCGGCACGATGGCCGAAGGTGTCGTTGATATATTTGAATTCGTCGAGATCGAAAAACAGCAGCGCGAGGCGCGTGCCGTTGCGTTGCGCCTCGGCCAGCATGCGACCGAGTTCTTCATTGAAGCGGTGACGGTTGAACAAGCCAGTCAGCGAATCGCGCTCGGCGAGGTAAACGAGCTGCGCCGCGGTCTGCCGCTCGAGCGTGACGTCCTCGAAAATCCAGATATGGCCAACCGCGCCGCCGTAAACGTCTTCGACCGGGTGGCATTGTTGCGTGATGAGTCGGCCATCGGCCATCTGGATTTCATAATTCTTCGGCGCCGTGCGGTCGCCGCGCAATTTGAACAGATGCGGCATCTGTTCTTCGGGCCGCGCCAGCACGGCGGCGGATTTCTCCAGCACGCGCAGCGGATCGCTGCCGATCAGCGCCGCCTCCCAAGGAATCTGCCAAAGGCGGTTGAACGCGGGGTTGGTATAAACCACGCGGTTGTCGGTATTGACGAACAGAATGCCGATTTCCATCGCCGAGAGCAGCGCCGACAGGCGCGCGTGTTCGTCCTGCGCGCGCTTGAGGTAATCGAGCTGCGCCGACTGCGCTTCACGCAATTCATCGACAGTGGCCGCCAGCCGCAGTTCGGCCTCGCGCCGCTGGCTGACATCGCGAATGCTGATGCGGATGCCGAGATATTCGTCGCGGCTGCCGCGGATCGGCCGCCAGTCGGCCGCGCCCCACAGCAGCGTGCCGTCCTTGCGCCGCGCGCGGAATTCGAAATCCTGTCCGGCATTGCCGCGCAGCGCCTGACGGATCTGGCGGATGGTGCGCGCCACGTCTTCAGGTTCGACCAGCGCCGCCGGAAAATTTTCCATCGCCAGACATTCTTCGGGCGTGTAGCCGAACATATCGATGATGCGCGGGTTGATCCAGATGAGGCGGCCTTCGGTGCCGATCCACAATTCGACGTCGTAGGAATGGTCGGCAATCGCGTGGAACTTCGCTTCGCTCGCTTCGAGCGCTTCAACGCGGCTGCGCAGCGCTTCGGCCATGCGGTTGAAGCTCGCCGAGAGGCGGCCGATTTCGTCGTCGCCCTCGACCGGCAGGCGCACCGACAGGTCGCCGCCAGCAACGCGATCGCTCGCCTCGGCCAGCGTATTCAGTGTTTTCGGCAGCGCCGGGCTGCGCCACATCAGGCGCAACGACGACAATAGGCCGCTGAAGCTCATGCGCGCCCGCCGCGCAGGCGCGCTGTCAAAAATACCGATTTTTGTTTTGAATGCGACATCTGCCTTCCCCCTCAAAAAGGCCGTGCGCGGAATTGAAGTCTAGAGACGCTTGATCAGTACCTGCGAGCGCCGCTGATAGTTGTACAGGTCCTGGCGGCGCGGCGGCAGCGAGCTCACCGGCGCCTGCTGGAAACCGCGCTCGATGAACCAGTGCGCCGTGCGCGTGGTCAGCACGAACAGCCGTTTGATCTTGCGCTGCTTGGCGCGCGCCTCGATCGCCAGCATCAGCCGCTCACCGGCACCGAGCCGGCGGTGGTCGGGATGTACGGCGAGGCCGGCGAGTTCGGCCATGCCTTCCTCGAACGGATAAAGCGCCGCGCAGCCGATGATGACGCGATCGTGCTCGAGCACGAAGAAGCGGTCGATTTCCATCTCGAGCAATTCGCGGCTGCGCTTGACCAGCGTGCCGTCGGACTCGAGCGCCTCGAGCCGGCGCAGAATGCCGCCGATGTCGTCGATCTTCGCCGGCCGCAACTTCTCCACCGGGTCCTGCGTCAGCAGGGTGCCCACGCCGCGGTGCGTGAACAGTTCGAGCAGCAAGGCGCCGTCGACATGGCGCGAAATCAGATGCGCGCGCTTGATGCCGGCGCGACAGGCGCTGACGGCGCGCGGCAGATACAGCCTGACGTCGCCCGTGCCGAGACTGTTGCGCGCGATCAGGCGCTCGGCCTGGCTGCAGGTCAGCTCGTGTTTGAGTTCGGCGTGTTTGCCGGTCAGCACGCCCGCCGAATCCATGAGGAAAATCAGCTTGTCGGCATTCAGTGCAATCGCCGCCGAGGCCGCCACGTCTTCGAGCGCCAGATTGAAAATCTCGCCAGTCGGCGAATAACCGATCGGCGACAAGAGCACGAGTTCGTTGTGATCAAGGCGGTCGCGGATGCCCGTTGCATCGACCTTGCGCACCTCGCCGGTATGCATGAGATCGACCCCATCGACCACGCCCATCGGCTTGGCCGTGACGAAGTTGCCGCTGGCGACCCGGATGTCCGCACCCGCCATCGGCGAATTCGGCAGGCCCATCGACAGCAGCGCCTCGATTTCGACGCGCATGCGCCCGCTCGCCTCCTTGGCGCACGACAAGGCGATGTCGTCGGTCACGCGCAGGCCGTTGGCAAAACGCGAACGGTGTTTGAGCTGCTTCAAGCGCGCCTCGATCTGCGGCCGCGCGCCATGCACCAGCACCAGCCGCACGCCGACGCTGGCAAGCAGGTTCAGGTCGTGGATCAGCGCGAGAAATTTCGCGCGGTCATCGACGACCTCGCTGCCGAAAGCGATGACGAAGGTGCGCCCGCGAAAGGCGTGCATATAGGGCGCCGCGGAGCGGAACCATCTGACGAAATCGGCGGCACCGGAAATAGCCATGAATACGGTCGCAAAATGTCCTGAAGATTGATCATCTTATGCGAGAAATCCGCACAAGGAAAGAAAACGGCGCGCTGGCGGGGCCCGTAGTCAGGGGGGTGTGGCGCGGGTGACGCAGTAACGGTGGCAATGCCTTTGGGTGGATTGCGCGGCGGGGCGGCGTGGGCTAGGGTTGATGCAGAGCAAATGTTGCTGTGATGCAAAGCGGTGGACGGGACACTCGCGTTAAGCAACAGGGGGTTTCGTTTTAAAGAATCATTAGCAAACCGTGGTCTGCCCCCTTCGGTTCTGTTTTTTCTGGGAGGTCTGTGAAAGACATAATTTGGCTGTATAAAAATAAATCAATAATGGCCATTCATTTGTTGGGCGCCATCATGGCACTTGTGGTGCCAGCTAATGTACTGACAGAAGTGCCTCTTCTTAAGAGCTTCGTGTACTTTATTGCGCAATTCTTGCCAGTAGTAATAAATTTTTCCATAAAGTCATCCTTTCCGGAATTGATGCAGTTGTGCACGGCCACGCTGTTATTAACAGTGCCCTACTGGATATACATATATTTGAAATGGCCGGGCATGGTTGACGCGGATGTTGAGATGCTGCAACGATTTCGCGCCAGTTGGAAATATCGCCTGCTCCTGGGCTTTTGCCTAATTTTTGGATTGCCTGGGCTCATAAATTATTTGTTTTTTGTCGTTGGTAAAGATTTTCATTTAGCACCTTTCCAATCTTCTAGACTTGCGTTGGCTTTGTTTGGGCCGGTTATGTTTTGTTGGGGTCCTACGGCTATGGTGACAATATTGGTTTTAAAGCCTTGGCAAGTATTAATCCGCTACTTCAAAGGTAAATAGCGCCGTAGGGCGCAATAAGCGCAGCGCATTGCGCCGCATGTGCAACCGGCACGCGATCAGAAATCCCCCCACAGCGTATTCATCGCCGCCAGCGCGGCAAGCGCCGCGGTTTCCGTGCGCAGCGTGCGCGGGCCGAGGCGCATCAATGCAAAGCCGCGTTCGCAGGCGAGATCGACTTCGATTTCCGTGAAGCCACCTTCGGGGCCGGCGAGCAACGTCACCGCCGGCGGTTTCGGGAAATCCGCCAGCCGCTTGTCTGCGCGCGGTGACATCAAGAGGCGCAATTCACCGGCGGCAGGCGCCGCGAGTGCGGCGAACCATTCGACCATCGGCAGCGGCGCGAAAATTTCCGGCACCGCGTTGCGCCCGCACTGCTCGCAGGCCGACGCGGCGACCTGGCGCCAGTGGGCGAGCCGCGTGCCGGTGCGGCGCTCGTCGAGGCGCACGATGCTGCGTTCGCTGTAGATCGGCTGTACGGCGGCGATGCCGAGCTCGACGGCTTTCTGCAGGGTGTAATCCATGCGCTCGCCGCTGGAGATCGCCTGCACCAGCGTGCAGGGCAGCGGCGATTCGCGGCTGACTTCGGCGCCGGCGCCGAGCTTGACGCTGACGCCATGTTTGTCGATGTGGGTGATGGCGGCATCGAATTCGATGCCGCCGTTGAAGACCGTGACGTGATCGTCGATCGACGCGCGCAGCACGCGAGAAAGATGGTGCGCCGCCGCCGCCGGCAGCGCGAACTGCGCACCGGGCGCGAGCGTGTCCGTCACATGAATTCGGGAAAGACTGCCGGTGTTTCCGCGGGCTTTGCGCATGCCACGATTATGCCATGCGCGATTTGCCGCGAATGCGCTAGACGTTGCGCACCTTTTTGTACAACTCCAGCGTCACCGCGCGCGCGGCGGCGTGATCGACCACCGGCGCCGGATAGTCGCGGCCGATGACCACACCCGCCGCCTGCTGCTGCGCGGTGTTCATCAGCCAGGGCGCGTGGATCTGGCGCTCGCTGCAGCCCTTCAGTTCCGGGACGTATTTGCGGATGAACTCGCCCTTGGGGTCGAACTTCTCCGACTGCGTGACCGGATTGAAAATGCGGAAGTACGGTTGCGCGTCGCAGCCCGTGGATGAGGCCCACTGCCAGCCGCCGTTGTTGGCCGAGAGATCGAAGTCGTTCAGCTGTTCGGCGAAATAACGCGCGCCCCAGCGCCAGTCGATGTGCAGGTCTTTCACCAGAAACGAAGCGACCACCATGCGCAGGCGGTTGTGCATGTAACCGGTCTGATTCAACTGGCGCATCGCCGCATCGACCAGCGGATAACCGGTGCGCGCCTCGCACCACGCGGCGTAGCGCGCCTGGTCATTGGGAAAAACGATGGCATCGTATTCGGGGCGGAAGGCCTGCGTCACCACGCGCGGATGGTGATGCAGAATCATCGCGTAGAAATCGCGCCAGATCAGTTCCGACAGCCAGATCGCGGCGCCACGCCCGGCGTCGCGCCAGGCCGCTGCGGCCAGCGCGCGGATCGAAATCGTGCCGAAGCGCAGATGCACCGAGAGATAACTCGGCCCTTTCACCGCCGGGAAATCGCGGCGCTCGTGATAGGCCGCCATGCGTTTTTTGAAATCGGTGAACAGCTTCGTCGCGCCGCTCATGCCGGGCTGGATGCCGAGTTCAAGCAGGTTGGTTTTCTCGAAGCCCAGCGCTTCCAGCGGCGGCGGCGCAAAACCAGGCACGACGGCCAGTTGCCCTTTGCCCGGCGCGACTGCGTGCGGTTGCAGATCGGCATCGGTCAGGCGTTTGAGCCAGGCGTTCTTGTAGGGCGTGAAGACGCTGAACGGGCGGCCGTCCTGCGTCAGCACTTCGCTTTTGGCGAAAATGACCTGGTCCTTGCCGGCGACGAAATCGATGCCCTTGCCGGCCAGTGCCGCCTGCACCGCGGCGTCGCGCGCTACGGCGTCGGGTTCGTAGTCTTCATTGGCGAACACCGCGCCGACTTTCAGCTGTGCCGCCAGCTTTGGAATTTCGCTGCGCGCCTGTCCGTGCAACACCAGCAGCCCGCCACCGTGCTTCTGCAGCGCCTGGTCGAGTTCCTGCAGGCTGTGCCAGATGAACTCGACGCGGCGGTCGCGGCGCGCCAGTCCGTCGAGAATGGCGCGGTCGAATACGAAGGCGCAGAACACCCGGCCGGCGGCAGCCAGCGCGCGCGCCAGCGCGGCGTGATCGTGGGCGCGCAGATCGCGGCGGAACCAGACGAGGGCGGATTCGTAATTCAAGCGGGATTTTCCTGTTTGCGATGCGATTTTCAGCCCCGATCAGGCCGGGCGGCAATTGTGAAGAGACGACGCTGCGATTACAATAGCCACCGCACGTTTAATCAGGCGCGAGGCCAGCGGGAACAGAAACCCCACCCCATGCAATCAGTGAACCTCACGCACCACTTCCTGATCGCCATGCCCAACATGGCCGATCCGCATTTTTCCAAGACCCTGACCTATATTTGCGAGCACAATGAGAAAGGCGCGCTCGGCGTGGTGATCAACCGCCCGATGGACTTGGCGCTTTCGAAACTGCTCGAGCAGGTCAACATTCCGATCACTGACCGGCAGTGCGCCGACATTCCCGTGCATTACGGCGGCCCGGTGCAGACCGACCGCGGCTTCGTGCTGCACGGCCCCGGCGGGCCCTGGCAATCGACGCTGTCGATCAATGCCGACATCGGCCTCACCACCTCGAAGGACATCCTGCAGGCGGTGGCGCGCGGCGACGGCCCGGAACAGATTTTTGTCACCCTCGGCTACGCCGGCTGGTCGGCCGGCCAGATCGAAAGCGAACTGGCACAGAATGCCTGGCTGACGGTGCCCGCCGACAAGAACGTGCTCTTCGCGCTGCCCTGCGAGGAGCGCGTACCGGCGGCCATGCAGTTGCTCGGCGTCGATTTCGCCAGCCTCTCGGAAGAGGCCGGACATGCATGAGTTTGCGCGAGGTGTAAGGGGTGAGGCGTGAGGGCACAGGTTGTCGTGGTATCAGCGAGCAGCGCGATCCCTCATGCATTTGCCATCACATTACCCGCATCGCCTGCCATGACTGACCCTCGGGAAAATACGCCTCACGGCACGGTGCTCGCCTTCGACTTCGGCGAAAAACGCATCGGCACCGCGGTCGGTGAAACGGCCGTCGGCATTGCCCACCCGCTGACGACCATCCACGCCGCCGACAAGCAGCGCCGCTACGCCGCCATCGAAGCGATGATCCGCGAGTGGCAGCCGACACGCCTGATCGTCGGCCTGCCGTCGCATCTTGACGGCACCGAACACGAGCTATCTCGCCTCGCGCGCAAATTCGCCGCAGAACTCGGCCGCCGCTTCAGCCTGCCGGTCGATTTCATCGATGAGCGGCTGACTTCGGCCGCCGCGGAATCGACGCTCGGCGAATCGGGCGTGGCTTCGCACAAACGCAAGGCGGTGATCGACTCGGTGGCCGCGCAGCACATTCTGCAAGACTTTCTTGATCGCAATGGACGTGGGAATGGACGTGCGTTATGACTCCCGTTGAATTACCGGACGCCGAAGCGCTGCTGAAAACGCTGGCCGCGCAAATGCGCCCCCAGGTGACGCCGCAGACCGCCTTGATCGGCATCGTCACCGGCGGCGCCTGGCTGGCCGAGCGCCTGCATAAAGAGCTGGGGCTTACCCTGCCAGTCGGCACGCTCGACGTGTCTTTCTATCGTGATGACTTTCACCGCAAGGGCCTCAAGCGCAAGGTTGCGCCATCGACGATTCCGTTCGAGGTCGATGGCTGCGACCTGATCCTCGTTGACGACGTGCTCTATACCGGGCGCACCATCCGCGCCGCGATGAACGAGCTGTTCGACTACGGCCGGCCGGCGCGTATCCGCCTCGCGGCACTCATCGACCGCGGCGGGCGCGAGCTGCCGATCGCGGCGCAATTCGTCGGCGCCACACTGGCGGTGCCGGCCGATGCCAGCATCGATCTTGAACAAGCCGGGGGCGACCAGCTGCGCCTCGTCATGCAACCCATCAAATAGCGGACAGGCCTGATGTTTCTGCACAAAAACCCGCAACTCAACAAAAACGGCGAGCTGCACCATCTGCTCTCGATCGAGGGACTGCCGGCCGACATCCTGCGCCAGATCCTCGATACCGCCGAATCCTTTGTCGGCGTCACGCAGCGCGAAGTGAAAAAAGTCCCGCTGCTGCGCGGCCAGGCGATCTTCAACCTGTTCTTCGAACCGTCGACGCGCACGCGCACCACCTTCGAGATCGCCGCCAAGCGGCTGTCGGCCGACGTCATCAACCTCGCAATCAATGTGTCCTCGACCTCGAAAGGCGAGTCGATGCTCGACACCGTCGCCAACCTGTCGGCGATGCAGGCGGACATGTTCATCGTGCGCCATGCGCAAAGCGGCGCGCCCTATCTGATCGCCCGCCATGTCAGCCCGGACATTCATGTCGTCAACGCCGGCGACGGCCGCCATTCGCACCCGACGCAGGGGCTGCTCGACATGTTCACCATCCGCCGCTACAAAAAAGACTTCACCCAGCTCAGGGTGGCGATTGTCGGCGACGTGCTGCACTCGCGCGTGGCGCGCTCGCAGATCCATGCGCTGACCACGCTGGGCGTGCCGGAACTGCGCGTGATCGGGCCGAAAACGCTGCTGCCCTCGCATGTCGAGGACCTCGGCGTGCAGGTTTATCACGACATGGCGAAGGGCCTGAAGGATGTCGATGTCGTCATGATGCTGCGCCTGCAGAACGAACGCATGCAGGGCGCCTTTCTGCCCTCGCCGCAGGAGTTTTTCAAATCCTACGGCCTCACCGCGGAAAAACTGGCGCTGGCCAAAGCCGACGCCATCGTGCTGCATCCGGGGCCGATGAACCGCGGCGTTGAAATCGATTCGAGTGTCGCCGACGGCAAGCAGTCGGTGATTCTGCCGCAGGTCACCTACGGCATCGCGATCCGCATGGCAGTCATGAGCATACTGGCCGGGAACTAGCACGCATGAAAATCCACATTAAAAACGGCCGCCTGATCGATCCAGCCAGCGGCACCGACGCCAACCAGGATGTCTATATCGCCGCCGGCAAGATCGCCGGCATCGGCACAGCACCGTCAGGCTTCACCGCCAATCGCACAATCGACGCCGCGGGCCTCGTCGTCTGTCCGGGCCTCGTCGATCTCGCCGTGCGCCTGCGCGAACCGGGCTTCGAGTACATGGCCACGCTCGAAACCGAAATGAGCGCCGCCGTCGCCGGCGGCGTGACCAGCCTCGCCTGCCCGCCCGACACCGACCCGCCGCTCGATGAGCCGGGGCTCGTCGAGATGCTCAAATTCCGCGCGCGCAATCTGCATCAGGCGCATGTCTATCCGGTGGGCGCATTGTCGATCGGCCTGAAGGGCACGCGGCTGACCGAAATGGCCGAACTCACCGAGGCTGGCTGCGTGGCCTTCTCGCATGCCGACGCGCCGCTGAACGACCACCAGTTGCTGCTGCGCGCCCTGCAATACGCCACGACCTTCGACTATGCTGTGTGGCTGCGCCCGCAGGATGCCGCCCTCGCGCGTGGCGGCGTCGCGCATGACGGCCAGGTCGCCACGCGCCTCGGGCTGCCGGCGATACCGGTG
>CAZVDN010000015.1:15586-19597 GCA_964625665.1 uncultured Streptomyces sp.
GAAACGGTAGCGCTGTCGACCATACTGCTGCTCACGCGCGAAACCGGCGCCCGCGTGCACCTCTGCCGGCTGTCGAGCGCCGAGGCGATCAACATGGTGCGCGAAGCCAAGCAGCGCGGACTGCGCGTAACTTGCGACGTTGCCATTCATCACGCCCATCTGTCGGAAATGGACATTGGCTACTTCGATGCGAACTGCAACCTGACGCCGCCCTTGCGCAGCCAGCGCGACCGCGATGCCCTGCGCGCCGCGCTCGCCGACGGCACCGCCGATGCGCTCTGTTCCGATCACACGCCGGTCGATGACGATGCCAAGCAACTGCCTTTCGGCGAAGCCGAAACCGGCGCCACCGGCGTTGAATTGCTGCTGCCGCTGGCGCTCAAATGGGCGGAAGAATCCAAACTGCCGATGGCGCAGGGCCTGGCGCGCATCACCGCCGATCCGGCGCGCGTGCTCGGCGTGGAAGGCGGCAAGCTTGCCAACGGCAGTGCCGCCGATATCTGCATCTTCGATCCGGCACGCTACTGGAAAGTCGGGCCGGACACGCTGAAAAGCCTCGGCAAAAACACGCCGTTCACCGGCATCGAACTCAAAGGGCGCGTGCGTTACACGCTGGTCGAAGGCCAGATCGTCTACGAATCGGCGTAAGCCGCGGCGCGCCCTGCGCGAACCTTGTGGCAGGCGCGGCGTCCAATACGGTGCCCTGCCTTTTTGGCTCAATCCTGCATCCTCAATCCGGAATCCTGACTTATGAATCCCGTAAATCCATTGCTCGATTTTTCCGGCCTGCCGCATTTCGATGCGTTCAAACCGGAACTGGTGACGCCGGCCGTCGAACAACTGCTCGCCGAGAACCGCGCGCTGATCGCGCGCCTCGCCGCCGATCCGGCCACGCCGACCTGGGACAATTTCGTCGCGCCGCTGGCCGATGCTCACGAGCGCCTCAACCGCGCCTGGGGCCAGGTCGGGCACATGAATTCGGTGATGAACAGCCCCGAGCTGCGCGAAACCTATAACGGCAACCTGCCGAAGCTGACGCAGTACTACACCGAACTCGGACAGAACCCGGCGCTCTACGCGAAATACCGCGCGCTCAACGATTCGACCGGTTTCGCCTCGCTGAGTGCAGCGCAGCGCGCCGTCATCGAACACGAGGTGCGCGATTTCCGTCTGGGCGGCGCTGAACTGTCAGCCGACAAAAAAATCCGTTTCACCGAAATCCGCGACCGCCTGTCGTCGCTGACCTCGCGTTTTTCCGACAACCTGCTCGATGCCACCGACGGCTTCGCGCATTTCGTCAATGACGAATCCGAACTCAGTGGCATCCCCGACGACGTTTTGGAAGCCGCGCGCAACGCCGCGGAAAAAGACGGCAAGCCGGGCTGGAAATTCACCCTGCACGCGCCCTCCTATCTGCCGGTAATGCAGTACGCCGAACACCGGCCGCTGCGCGAACTGATGTACCGCGCCAGCGCCACGCGCGCTTCGGAGTTCGGCAAGAAGGAACTCGACAACACGCCGTTGATCACCGAAATCGTCAACCTGCGGCGCGAAATGGCGCAGCTTCTGGGCTTCGAAAGTTTCGGCGCCTATTCGCTCGAAGCGAAAATGGCCGAGTCGCCGGCACAGGTGATCCAGTTCCTTGAGGACCTCGCGGCAAAAGCAAAACCGTTCGCGCAACGCGATCTCGACGAACTCAACCAGTACGCGCGCGACGAACTGAAAATGCCTGCGCTCGAAGCCTGGGACATTCCCTTCGCCTCGGAAAAACTGCGCACCGCGCGTTTTGCCTTCTCCGACCAGGAGGTCAAACAGTATTTCCCGGAAACGCGCGTGCTGCCGGGCATGTTCAAGGTCATCGAAACGCTCTACGGCCTTTCGATCCGCGAAGAGAAAGCGCCGGTCTGGCACGCCGACGTGCGTTTCTTCGGCATCTATGACAGCAACAACAAGCGGGTCGGCCAGTTCTACATCGACCTCTATGCGCGCCAGGCCAAACGCGGCGGCGCCTGGATGGACGAGGTAATGGCGCGGCGGCGCACGACGCGCGGCATCCAGACGCCGGTGGCCTATCTCAATTGCAACTTCTCGCCGCCCGTCGGCGAAAGCGGCGGCAAAAAGCGCCCGGCGCTTTTCACGCACGATGAAGTGATCACGCTGTTCCATGAATTCGGCCACGGCCTGCATCATCTGCTGACGCAGGTCGAAGAGCTCGGCGTGTCGGGCATCAATGGCGTCGAATGGGACGCCGTCGAACTGCCGAGTCAGTTCATGGAGAACTATTGCTGGGAATGGCATGTGCTCGAACCGATGACTGCGCATGTGGACACGCAGCAGCCGCTGCCGCGCGCGCTGTTCGACAAAATGCTCGCGGCGAAGAATTTCCAGAGCGGCATGCAGACAGTGCGGCAGATCGAGTTTTCACTCTTTGACATGCGCCTGCATCACAGCTATGCGACGGTCGACGACAAAACCGTCAAAGAGGCGCTCGATACGGTACGGCGCCAGGTCGCCGTTCTCATTCCGCCGGCCTTCAACCGCTTTCCGAACAGCTTCAGCCACATCTTCGCCGGCGGTTACGCCGCCGGCTACTACAGCTACAAATGGGCCGAGGTGCTGTCGGCCGATGCCTACAGCCTGTTCGAGGAACGCGGCGTGCTCAATCCGGAAATCGGCGCGCGCTTTCGTGACGAAGTGCTCGCCATGGGCGGCAGCCGGCCGGCGCTTGAATCGTTCATTGCATTCCGCGGCCGTCCGCCGAGCATCGACGCCCTGTTGCGCCACCACGGCATGGTGGCGGCCGCCTGAGGCGGCCACCCGTTTGCTACCGGCATGGCAGGCCTTGTGTTAGAGTAAATCGCACTGTTGCACGGAGGATGATGTCATGAGGATTTTTGCGCTTGTGGTGCTTGCGTCGTTTGCCGCGGCGGCGTGGGGCGCGGAAATGTACCGCTGGGTTGATGAGAAGGGCACAGTCAATTACACGCCCTATCCGCCGCCCGCCAACATCAAGAAAGTCGAAACCAAAAAACTCGGCGGCAATACCGTGCAGACCAGCGAGGGCTCGTACAGCCTGCAGCAGGCCGCGAAAAATTTTCCGATCACCTTGTACGTGACCGAGTGCGGGGAATTTTGCAACGCCGCCCGCGCCCACCTGAAAAAACGGGGCGTCCCGTACAGCGAAAAAAATCCGACCGATCCGAAAGAGACCGAGGCGTTCAAGAAAATCTCGGGCGGCGCCATCGAAGTGCCGCTGATGGTGGTCGGCACGCTGCGCACCATCAAGGGTTATCTCGCTTCGGACTGGGATGCAGCGCTCGATCAGGCCGGTTATCCAAGTTCTGCCCTGCCCGGCGCCAAGCCGGCCGCAAAACCGCCGGCCCCGGCTGCGACCGCAGCGGCGGGCGGCAACAATGCCGCACCGGGCGGAACGCCGCCCAACGGCGCACCGCAGACCGGCAATGCGCCGGCCGGCGCCACTCCGCCGCAACCGGCCGCCGCCACGCCGGAAAAAAAATAACCGCCCTCCAATCGCCGCACTCGCACTCGATCCCACGGGGTGCGAGGGCAAAACCAACGGAAAGCCGACGGCCTGCCGCGGCGTCGATGACGTAATTACCGCATGAAAATTGCCACCTGGAACGTCAACTCGCTCAAGGTCCGCCTGCCCCAGGTCGTGGCCTGGCTGCAAACGCATCAACCCGATGCGCTGTGCCTGCAGGAAACCAAAACGGAAGACGCATCATTTCCCGCCGCGGAGATCGCCGAAGCCGGCTACAAGGCGGTGTTCACCGGCCAGAAAACCTATAACGGTGTTGCGATACTGAGCAAAGTCGATGCGACCGATGCGGTCATGTCGATTCCCGATTTCGAGGACCCGCAAAAACGCGTGCTGGCGGCGACCATCAACGGTGTGCGTGTGGTCTGTCTTTATGTGCCAAACGGGCAAAGCGTCGGTTCGGACAAATATCAATACAAACTGGCGTGGCTGGCCGCTTTGCAGCAATGGTT
>CAZVDN010000015.1:19607-24440 GCA_964625665.1 uncultured Streptomyces sp.
CGCCTGGCTGCAGGCCACGACTGCGTGGCTGAAAAACGAACTGGCGGCGAACCCGCGCATGGTCGTGGTCGGCGATTTCAATATCGCGCCGGCCGACATCGATGTGCACGATCCCAAAGCGTGGGCCGGGCAGGTGTTGTGCAGCGATGCGGAACGCGAAGCGCTGCGCCAATTGTTGGCGATCGGGCTCAAGGACGGCCTGCGCCTGATCGAACCCGAGGCACAGCTGTTTACGTGGTGGGATTACCGCATGAACGCGTTCAAACGCAAGATGGGATTGCGCATCGACCATGTGCTGGTCAGCGAGACGCTGGCCGCCAAATGCTCAGCGTGCTCAGTCGATCTCGAACCGCGCCGCCACGAACGCCCTTCGGACCACGCCCCGGTCACTGCGGAATTTACCGACCAGGCCCAGCCGTAATTCTCAGGCGTCGCCGCCCTTGCCGGCGTCGAGGCCGAGTTCCTGGATTTTGCGCGTCAGCGTATTGCGGCCGAGGCCGAGCAGTTGCGCGGCTTCGATGCGCCGTCCGCCAGTATGCATCAGTGCCCTGGAGATCAGCGCCTTTTCAAACTGCGGCCCGAGCACATCGATCAAACCGGTTTCGCCGCGATTGAGCGAATTCGCCACTTCCTGCTCGAGCGCGGCGATCCAGCTTTGCGCGGCCGTTGCCGTCGACTCCACACGCAGCTCCGGCGGCAGGTCCTTGATTTCGATGTTGACGCCGGCCGCCATCACGGTGAGCCAGTGGCAGAGGTTCTCCAGCTGCCGCACGTTGCCGGGGAAATCCTGCGCCGTCAGAAATTTCAGCGCCGCGTCCGACAGGCGTTTGGCTTCGACGCCGATCTCGCGCGCGCTCTTGGCGAGAAAAAACTTCGCCAGCAGCGGGATGTCTTCGCGCCGTTCGCGCAGCGGCGGCAGGCGCAGGCGGATCACGTTGAGCCGGTGAAACAGGTCTTCGCGGAACAGGCCCTGCTTGACGCGCACTTCGAGGTCCTGGTGGGTGGCGGCGATCACGCGCACGTTGGCGCGGATCGGCTGGTGCCCGCCGACGCGATAGAAATGTCCGTCGGACAAGACGCGCAGCAGGCGCGTTTGCAGATCGGAGGGCATGTCGCCGATTTCATCGAGAAACAGCGTGCCGCCGTCGGCCTGTTCAAAGCGGCCGCGCCGCATGTTCTGCGCGCCGGTAAAAGCGCCGCGCTCGTGACCGAACAGTTCCGACTCGAGCAGGTCTTTCGGTATGGCAGCGGTATTGATGGCGACAAAGGGCTTCTGCGCGCGCGGGCTGTGGCGGTGCAATGCGCTGGCGACGAGCTCCTTGCCGGTGCCCGACTCGCCGGTGATCAGCACCGTCGCATGCGACTGCGAGAGGCGGCCGATGATGCGAAAGACATCCTGCATCGCCGGCGCCTGGCCGAGAATTTCAGGCACGGCTTCGGCCGACTCGACCGTGCCGTCTTCGCGCACGCTTTCGGCAAGCGCGCGGCGGATCAGTTCGAGCGCATGGTCGACGTCAAACGGTTTGGGCAGATATTCGTAGGCGCCGCCCTGAAATGCCGCCACCGCGCTTTCGAGATCCGAGTAGGCGGTCATGATGATCACCGGCAACTGCGGATACAACTCCTTCGCGCGCTGCAGCAGCTTCAGACCGGATTCTCCGGGCATGCGGATGTCGCTGACGATGACCTGCGGCGCCTCGGCGCCGAGTTCGGCCAGTGCCTCGTCGGCCGAGGCAAATGATTTGAATGCGATGCTCTCGCGCGTCAGCGCTTTTTCAAGCACCCAGCGGATGGAACGGTCGTCGTCGATGATCCAGACAGGTTTCATGATGGTTGTGCTCAATGCGTGGTGTTTTGCTGGATCGGCAGCAGGAGCGTGAAGGTGGTGCCGCCCGGCTGTGTTTCAAACGTGACCGTGCCATTGTGCTGGGTCACAAAGTTCTGCACCAAGGTGAGGCCGAGGCCGCTGCCGCCTTCGCGGCCCGAGACCAGCGGATAAAACACCTTGTCGCGAATGTCGTCGGGAATGCCCGGACCGTTGTCGCTGATCTGCACCTGGATCGCCTGCTTGTAGCGGCGGCGTGCCAGCGTCGCCTGGCGGGCGATCCGCGTGCGCAGCGTGATGCGGCCCTTGCCGTGCATCGCTTGCGCGGCATTGCGCACGACGTTGAGCACAGCCTGAATCAACTGTTCACGATCACCGGTCAGATGCGGCAGGCTGGTGTCGTAATCGCGCACCACGGTGATCCCCTGCGGGTACTCGGCGACGATCACGCTGCGCACGCGTTCGAGCACCTCGTGGATGTTCAGCGGTGCCGGCTGCGGCAGGCGATGCGGCGTCAGCAGGCGGTCCATCAGCAGTTGCAGACGGTCGGCCTCCTTCATGATTACCTGCGTGTATTCGTGCAGGTTGGGCCGGTCGAGTTCGCGTTCCAGCAATTGCGCCGCACCGCGGATGCCGCCCAGCGGATTCTTGATCTCATGTGCAAGATTGCGGATCAGCTCGCGATTCGCCTGGCTTTGATCGAGCAGGCGCTCTTCACGCGCAATCTTCATCTGCTGTTCGATATGCCGGAACTCGAGCAGCAGACCGCGCCAGCCTTCGACCCAGCCGTCGAGCTCGACCGGGTTGGCCGTGCAGCTCAACAGCAGCTTGGGACGCCCGAATGCGCCGATGCGCAAATCGTTTTCGGTGTAGCTGCTGTGGTTTTCGCGCGCGTAATCGATCGCTGCATCCAGCACTTCGTCCTGAAAAATTTCGCTGATCGAATGGCCGAGAAAACTCTTGCTGCTCGTCTCGAACAGATTTTCCGCGGCGGGGTTCGCGTAATGCACGTTCTTTTCCTGATCGACCAGTACGATGGCCGTCCCGAGTAGATCAAGTCCTGTGAGCGCCGGGATGGCCATCATTCAAATTGAAAATGAATCTGGATGAGCAAGAAGCGAGCCAACCTGCGGCCCGCCGTTGAATTCGCTGCTGGCGACCTACTTGATGTTGCCGATTTCGCGCTTGAGACTGTCGATGTTGCTCTCGTGGAGCCTGACGCGGTCCTCAAAAGGCCGCAGGCGTTCGCCGACGCGCGCATAGTTGGCCTCCGAACCAAGGCGCACGTCCTGTTGCGCCGCAAGCTGCTTTTTGGCGGCATCCAGCTGCTGCAGTTCCTGGGCGAGTTCCTGCTCGAGAATCTTGCGCCGGCCGGCGTCACGCTGCCGTTGCGTTTCGCCGTCAACGCTCGGGAAATTGGCCGGTTTCGGCTGGGCCTGCTGCGCGCGCTGCGCCGGTGCCGGCGCCGGCACTGTATTCGGCGGATCCAGATTCAGCGCTTTGCAGCCTTTGACGTCCGAACGCACGTTGGTATAACGCGTGTTGCCGTCGGCATCGACGCATTTCCACATTTCGGCGCCAGCCGCCGTCGTGAGACACGCCAGAACCATCGCCAGCCAGATTTTCATTGCGTTCCCTGTTTAAACATTCCGCCGGTTCAACGCCCGCGCCATCATTGCGTTGACCCGCCGGGGTCCGCCGCAAACCCTGCGACGAATCAAAATAACACGCGCATCCTTGCCGGAACAAGCCTGAAAACAAAACAGGGCGGGGAAACCCCGCCCTGTCTGCCGATACTGTCAGCCGGAAATTACAGGCTGTAATACATGTCGAACTCGACCGGATGGGTCGTCATGCGGAAGCGCGTGACTTCTTCCATCTTCAGCGCGATGTAGGCGTCGAGCATGTCGTCCGAGAACACGCCGCCGGCCGTCAGGAAGGCACGGTCCTTGTCGAGGTGTTCGAGCGCCATGTCGAGCGACGAACAGACGTTCGGCACCTTCTTCGCCTGCGAAGGCGGCAGATCGTAGAGGTTCTTGTCGATCGGATCGCCGGGGTGAATCTTGTTCTGGATGCCGTCGAGGCCGGCCATCATCATGGCGGTAAACGCGAGGTACGGGTTCGCGGTCGGATCCGGGAAGCGGATTTCGACGCGGCGCGCCTTCGGATTGGTCACGTACGGAATACGGCAGGAAGCCGAACGGTTGCGTGCCGAATAGGCCAGATTGATCGGCGCCTCAAAGCCCGGCACCAGACGCTTGTAGGAGTTGGTGCCCGGGTTGGTGATGGCGTTCAGCGCGCGAGCATGTTTGATGATGCCGCCGATGTAGTAGAGGGCGAAATCGGACAGACCCGCGTATTTGTCACCTGCGAACAGGTTCACGCCGTCTTTCCACACCGACTGATGCACGTGCATGCCGGATCCGTTGTCGCCGACGACGGGCTTGGGCATGAAGGTGGCGGTCTTGCCGTAGCTGTGTGCCACGTTCAGCACCACATACTTGAGCAGCTGCGTCCAGTCAGCGCGCCGCACCAGCGTTGAGAACTTCGTGCCGATTTCGCACTGACCCGCACCCGCCACCTCGTGGTGATGCACCTCAACGGGCACACCCATCTGTTCGAGAATCAGGCACATCTCGGAGCGCATATCCTGGAAGGAATCCACCGGCGGCACGGGGAAATAGCCCCCCTTGACCGCCGGCCGGTGCGCCAGATTGCCGCCCTCGTACTCGCGGCCCGACGACCAGGCAGCTTCCTCGGAATTGATCTTGACCCCGCAACCCGACATATCGACGTTCCAGGTCACCGAATCAAAAATGAAGAACTCGGGCTCGGGACCGAAGAAAGCGGTATCGCCGATGCCGGTTGACTTGAGATAAGCCTCAGCCCGCTTTGCGATCGAACGGGGATCGCGCGAGTAGCCCTTGCCGTCGGACGGCTCGATCACATCGCAGGAGAGGATGAGCGTGGGCTCTTCGCGGAACGGGTCCATCTGCGCGGTATCGGCA
>CAZVDN010000016.1:0-24358 GCA_964625665.1 uncultured Streptomyces sp.
AGTTCAACATCGCCAACACCATGGCGCCCAGCCTCTACAAAAAACTCGGCTACGATCCGCAGCGCGATTTCGCGCCGGTGACGCAGATCGGCTCAACGCCCTTCATTCTCACCGTGCATCCCTCGGTGCCGGTTAAATCGGTCACCGAACTGATCGCCTACGCCAAAGCCCAGCCGAACAGGCTCAACTATGCGTCGTCGGGCAACGGCGGCTCGACCCACCTCGTCACCGAACTGTTCAAAACCATGGCCGGCGTCAACCTGACGCACATTCCCTACAACGGCGCGGGGCCGGCGCTGACCGAATTGATCGGTGGGCAGGTACAATTGATGTTTCTGGTGCCGGCAACGGCGCTGCCGAACATGCGCAACGGCCGCCTGCGCGCACTCGGCATTTCCAGCGCGAAACGTTCGGCGCTGGCACCGGAAGTGCCGACGGTGGCGGAATCCGGCGTGCCGGGCTTCGAAGGCGGCGCGTGGTACGGCGTGGTGGTGGCGGCCAGAACACCGCCGGCCATCGTGCAGAAAATCCAGGCGGACATCACCCGCGCCCTGCAACTGCCCGACATCCGCGAGCGCATGACGGCACAGGGCGTCGAAGTGATCGGCAGCAGCGCGGAAGAGTTTGCACGCTTCATCAAGGCGGAAATTTCGAAATGGGCACGCGTCGTCGCACTGTCCGGCGCGCGGGCCGAATGATTTTTTGACAGATCAAACACTGGAAGACACATGGCACACGAAACCTCCTCAGACAACCGTTACACCCGCGGCATCGCCGAATTCGTTTCCAAACTGCGCTACGAAGACATTCCGCCGGAAGTGCTGACGCGCATCAAGCTGTGCATGCTCGACTCGCTCGGCTGCGCGATTTACGGCGCCGACCTCGAGTGGACACGCATCATGCAGAAATCGCTCGGCGCCGTCGACACCACGCGCACCTGCACGATCTGGGGCACCAATCAGAAAATCTCGGCACCGCACGCGGCGCTGATCAACGGCACCCAGGTGCAGGGCTTCGAACTCGATGACGTGCACCGCCAGGGCGTGCTGCACGTCGGCGCGGTCGTGCTGCCGGCGCTGATCTCGATCGCCGAGATGCGCCCGGGCATGAGCGGCAAGGAATTCCTCGCTTCGGCGGTCGCCGGTTACGAAATCGGCCCGCGCATCGGCATCTGCATGGGGCCCGAACACATCGCCCAGGGCTGGCACTCGGGCGCCACGCTCGGCGTGTTCTCCGCCGCCTCGGGCGCCGCGCGCGGCCTCAAGCTCGACGTCGATAAAACCGTGCACGCGCTCGGTGTCGCCGGCACGCAGGCCGCGGGCCTGATGGCCGCGCAGTACGGCGCCATGGTCAAACGCATGCACGCCGGCCGCGCTTCGCAGTCGGGCCTCTACGGCGCGCTGCTCGCCGAAGGCGGCTTCACCGGCATTCTCAATGTGCTCGAGAGCGAATACGGCGGCTTCTGCACCACCTTCAGCCGTTCGACCGACCGCTTCAAGCTCGAAGAACTGACCAAGGACTTCGGCAAGGTCTGGCAGACGATGGGCGTGGCGCTGAAGTTCTATTCCTGCGTCGGCAGCAACCACACGACGCTCGACGCCATCCGCCTGATGCAGCAGGAACAGCCCTTTGGCGCCAACGACGTGAAAAAGATCGTCGTCCACGGCTCGCAGGTCACCATGGACCACGTCGGCTGGAAGTACGTGCCGCAGGGCCTGACCTCGGCACAGTTGAACCTGCCCTACTGCGTGGCCACCTGGCTGCTCGACGGCGACTGCTTCGTCGACCAGTTCACCGAAGACAAGGTGGCCGATCCCGAGCGCATGAAGCATGCCGAGAAGGTCGAAGTGCATCACGACGACGCGATCACCGCCAAGGGCTCGAAGTTCCGCCACATGGTACGTGTCGAAGTGCACCTTAATAGCGGCAAGAAGATGGAGCGCACCGTCGAAGCCGGCCGCGGCAACGAGAACAACTTCGCCTCCGAAGCCGACATCTGCGAAAAATTCGAGAAGCTCGCCGTCAAGGCGCTGCCGAAAGCGCAGGTGCAAAAGCTTCGCGATGCGATGCTCAACCTCGAATCGCTCAAAGACGCCGGCGAAATCGCCAGGCTGATGCAGAAAGCGTAACACCGGCACGGCAAAAAAAAAGGGCGCGGTGACCTCTCGTCACCGCGCCCTTTTTTATCGGTGTCAGCCTATTGGCGCATCAGGGCTTGGCGTTTGCAACGCTGTCGGTCGCCGTCTTCGGCACCGGCTCGATCTCGAGTTGCAACGCTTCGATGGCATCGACCACCGCCAGCGAGGCATCGGCGTATTTGCTCCACACGCCGAGCAACTTGTCGGCGGTTTCAAAATCCTTCGCATTGATGGCATCGGCCACTTCACCGGCATTCTGGTGAAACGTGGTGTGCGCCGTGACCAGATCGGCAAACGACGGCCTGTGCCCGTGCGTCGCCCAGCCGTCTGCGCGCAGCCATTTGCCGAGCACGCAGCAGTTGTCGCGACGGATGCTCTCGGCATCCACCTGCCTTTTCATTTCAATCGCCGCACGAAAGGTGATTTTCCATTCGGTATGACGCTCGATGGCTTCGTCAAGATTCATTGGCACCCCTGCATTATTTTCCAGACAGTTTCAAAAACACCGGCTCAACCACACATTCAGCGCGGTCGCGCCGGCCGCTTGCATATACGAACCCCTCTGGCTTAACGGCAAAATGCGGCAACAACTTGAGGGGCCTGCGGGAAGCGCCGCAACCCCCCGTTTTGCCTCAAAAATTCAACCGCGCCGGCTGGAGCCGCCGACGGGAATGCAGTAAAGTCATCCTGCCATTTTCGTTTCGAACGGACCGCATCCATGACTACCCGAACACTCGGCTTCGCCGGCATCGCCGTGGCGTTGTGCGCCGTGGCAGCACACGCCCAGACCAACTATCCGGCGCGCCCGACGCGTATCGTCGTCGGCTTCGCACCGGGCGGCGGCACCGACGTCATGGCGCGCTTCTTCGCGCAGAAGCTCAGCGAATCCTTCGGCCAGTCGTTCATCGTTGAAAACCGGCCGGGCGCGGGCAGCAACATCGGCGCCGATTACGTCGCCAAATCCGCCGCCGACGGCTATACGCTGCTGATGGCCATCCAGTCGCTGACCATCAACGTCAGCCTCTATAACAAGCTGACCTACGATGCGGTGAAAGACTTCGCGCCGATCAGCACGGTGGCGGTGACGCCAAACTGTTTTGCCGTGCATCCATCGCTGCCGGTCAAAACGCTGCGCGATCTGGTGGCACTGGCGAAAACGCGGCCCGGCGAAATCGCCTACGCCTCGCCGGGCAGCGGCACGCCGGTGCATCTGTCGATGGAACTCTTCCGTTCGATGGCCGGCATCAAGCTGCTGCACATTCCCTATAACGGCGCCGGCCCCGCGACCACCGCCGTGCTCGGCGGCCAGGTGCCGTTGCTGCCCAACGGCATTCCGGTCACCCTGCCGCATGCGCGCAGCGGCAAACTGCGCATGCTTGCCGTCACCAGCCCTGAACGCAGCCAGCTCGCGCCGGAAGTGCCGACGGTCGCCGAGGCTGCCGGCCTCAAGGGTTATGAAGCGAACATCTGGTACGGTCTGCTCGCACCGGCCGGCACACCGCCCGCGATCATCAGCAAGCTGAATGCAGAGATCGAACGCCTGCTGCAACAGCGCGATGTGCACGAACGATTGGCCGCCCTCGGCTTCGAACCCAACCGCAATACGCCGGCGGCGTTTGCCGAGTTGATCAAAACCGACATCCAGAAATGGGGCAAGGTCGTGCGCGAATCCGGCGCGCGCGCCGATTGAACACGCCCATGCGCAAACAGAAGCCCTCTGAATTCCTGCGCGTCAGCGGCGCGCTGCTGATTGCCGTCGCCGCAGCCACCGCCAGTGCGCAGGGCGCCGGCAACTATCCGGCGAAACCAATCCGCATTATTTCGCCGCTGGTACCGGGCGGCAGCGCCGATGCGATCGCGCGCGCGGTGGGTGACATTCTCAGCGAAGGCCTCGGCCAGCAGGTGGTGATCGACAACCGCCCGGGCGCCAACGGCATCATCGGCGTCGAACTGGTGGCACGCGCCACGCCGGACGGCTACACGTTGCTGCTGTCGTCGGGTGCGAACGTTGCCATCAACACCGCGATCTACGGCACGCGCCTGCCGTTCGACGTGCTGCGCGACCTCGTGCCGGTGACCGAAGTCGTCTCCCAGAGCTTCGTCGCCCACGTCTCGCCCAACTACGAAGTCAAAAGCATCAAGGACCTGATTGCGCTGGCCAAGGCGAAGCCCGGCGTCATCAACTACGCGTCGGCCGGCACCGGTTCGACGGCGCACATGCTCGCTGCGCTGTTCGCCAGCATGACGGCGACGCAGTACACGCACATTCCCTACAAGGGCGCGCCCCAGGGCCGCGTCGCCGTGATGGCGCGCGAATGCGACTTCATGTTCGACGGCCTGCTCGCCACGCTGCCGCTGTTCCGCGCCGGCAAGCTGCGCGCGCTCGGCGTCACGGGTGCCAAACGTTCACAGGTCGCTCCGGAAATTCCGACCATCGCCGAAGAAGGCGTGCGCGGCTACAACGGTGATGCCTGGTATGCGCTGTTCGTGCCGCGCGGCACGCCGCCGGCCATCGTCAACCGGCTCAATAGCGTGGTCGTGCAGTCGCTGCAGAACCCGGAGCGCCGCAACAAGCTGCAGTCGCAGGGCGTGGAGGTTGTCGGCAGCACGCAGGAGGCGCTCGGCGCATTCCTCAGATCCGAAATCGAAAAATGGCGCCGCGTCAGCAAAGAGGCCGGCATCAAGCCGGATTGAACTGCCGGGCGACCGGATGCACTCACCATCCATGCCTGCAGACATCCGCTATGGCGCCGCGCGCCGCCTGCCGGCGCAATTCTGCGCGCTGGCCCTGCTGTTATTGCTGACCGCCTGCGCCGCCATCACGCCGCGCAGCGCATGGGAAGACCGGCTCACCGGCACCACTGCAGTCCTGCTCGGCGAAGTGCATGACAACGCCGAACAGCACCGGCAGCGCCTGCAGGTGCTGGAGCGCGCGCTGGCCGCGGGCTGGCGACCGGCCATCGCGATGGAACAGTTCGACCGCGAACGCCAAGCCGACATCGAACGCGCGCGCCGTGAACAGCCGCGCAATGCGCAGCACCTCATCGATCTGGCGGGCAAAACATCTGCCGGCGGCACCCGCGGCTGGAACTGGACGTACTACCGGCCGTATGTCGAACTGGCGCTTGAATACAACCTGCCGCTGATTGCCGCCAATGTCTCGGGCGCCGACGCCGGCAAGATCGTGCGCGGCGGATTCACCGCCGTCTTCAGCGAAGCAGAAATAAAAGCGCTGCAACTCGACCGCAACATACCGCCGCCGCTGCAGGCCGCGCATGAACAGGAAATCGACGCCGGGCATTGTCACGCGCTGCCGGCCGCGATGTGGCCGGGCATGGCGCTCGCGCAGTTCGCGCGTGATGCCTTTATGGCAAAGATTCTGCGCGACCACCCGACACGCGGCATCGTGCTGCTCGCCGGCAACGGTCATGTGCGCGCCGACCTTGGTGTGCCGCAGTGGCTGACCGGCGCTGAACGCGCGCGGCTGTTTAACGTCGGCTATCTGGAAATCGGCGACACGCGCACGCTGGAACGCGCATTCGATGTCATCGTGCGCACCGCGGCCGCGCCGCGTGCCGACCCCTGCAGCGGCCTGGCCGCGCGCAAGTTGCGAGGGCAATAACGCATTCAATAACGCGCGCGCCGCCTACTGGATGCGCGGCACGTTCGCGTCTTTGACCACCTTTTGCCATTTGGCGACATCGCGCTTCAACAGCGCCTGAAACACCGACGGCGGGCTGTCGTCGATTTCAAAGCCTTCGGATATCAATCGTTCGCGCAGATCCGGCAGTTTGGTCGCCTTGCGGATGCCGCTGTTCCAGCGCTCGACGATGTGTTTGGGCAGCGCCTTCGGGCCGAGAACACCGTACCAAAGCACGACCTCATAGCCCTTCACGCCCGCCTCGTCGATGGTCGGCAGTTCCGGAAACGACGACATGCGTTTCATCGTCGTCACCGCCAGCGCGCGCAGGCGATTGGCTTTCACCAGCGGCACTGTTGAAGGCGCGCTGCCGAAAATCAGTTGCACCTGGCCGCCCAATACATCATTCATCGCCGGGCCCGTGCCTTTGTAGGCAATGTGCGTCATTTTGGTGCCGGCCAGCAGGTCAAACAATTCGCCCGACAGATGCGCGATGCCGCCGGTGCCCGACGACGCGTAATTCAGCGAGCCCGGCTTCGCTTTCAGATGCGAGACCAGCTCCGACACGCTCTTGAACGCCACGCCCGGATGCATGACCAGAATAAACGCCGTGTCGCCGATCAGGCCCATCGGCAGAATATCGTTGGCCGGATCAAACGAGGTCTTGAACATCGCCGCGTTGGTCGCATAGCTGCCCGACATGATGATGACGGTGTAACCGTCGGGGGTGGCGCGCACCGCGGTTTCGACGCCGATCGTGCCGCCGCCCCCGGCGCGGTTATCGACAATCACCGTCTGCTTGAACTGTTCGGTCATTTTCTGCGCCAGCACGCGCGCCACGATGTCGGTCCCCCCGCCGGGCGCAAATGGCACGATCATGCGGATCGGTTTGGTCGGATATTCCTGTGCGTGTGCAATTGATGCGACGGATGCCATGTTCAGGGCAACGATCAACGCAGCGGCAAAGCGTTTGTGCAGGCTCATCATTTTTTCTCCGGGCGGGCAGAAGCGATCAGGGCTACGAGTTGTGCAACACCCGCAGTGTCCAGCGTTTCAAGGCGTTCGAACAGCGCCACGAGTTCGCCGACCTTCGCCGCCGGCAGGGCGCGGCTGAAACAATCGAGCAGTTTCTCACGGTGCGCGGCCGGATCGAGCGGCACGCCCCAGGCGCCCTGCGGGCCGCGGCAGATCGCCTTCACCGTGCGGCCGTCTTCGAGATCGGCTTCGATGGCGACGTGCATCTTGTGGAAATCGCCGGGGATCGAAGCATCCTGCGTCAGCGTGATCTTGCCGAGCAGTTCGACCATGTCGGCGCTGAAGCGCCGTGCATCGGTGAAAGTATCGATGCCGACCTTGCCGTCGAGGATCGCCGCGCCGCCCGTGTACTGCAGGCTGAATTTGCCGTCGAGCCCGGTCGCCGGCTGCGGCCGGTCCGTGTATTTCATCAGCGGCGAGACGATGCGCACCGCCTTGATCTTCGCGCCTTTGCCGATCTGGCGATGAATGTCGAGTCCCGCCGTGATCGAAAAATGCGTGCCGAACTGCGACGGAAACAGTTTGATCGCCAGCCCCGGATCGACCACGCGATACGGTTTGCCCCAGCCGAGCAGGCGCGCTTCATCGAAACCATCGGGGAAAAATGTCGCGATCAGTCCCTTGTGTGCTTCGAGCACATCGGGATTCGCCGTGAAGCCGCGTTGCGCGAGCAGTGCCGAATCGAGCCCGGCCGCCGCCGCATTGCCGCAGTGCGTGCACTTGGTCATCGAACCGACGTTCGCCAGCAAGGAACCTGCGCGCGATGCCGCCATGCCCAGCGCGCGCTGCATGGCGTTGAGATCGAGACCGAGCATTTCAGACGCGACGATGGCGCTGCCCAACGCACCGGCGACGCCGGGCGGGTGAAACTTCAGGTCCTCGGGAATGTACTGGTTGCCCGCGTACTGCAGCCGTCCCTGGATTTCGAGGCCCTTGGCCACCGCGCTGATGATGCCGCGTCCGTCAGCACCCTTCCATTCCGCCAATGCAAACGCCACCGGCACTGTCGGCGACACCGAATGCGTCGGCGGGCTCCACATCGGCTCGAAGTCGAGCACATGCGTCGCCATCGCATTGATCTGCGCCGCCTGCACCACCGAGGCCTTGAAGCCCGCGCCCCATACGCTGGCCTGCGGTGCGCCGCCGAGGCTTTGCGCATGCGCCGCCGCAATCGTCACCGGTTCTTCGGCGCAACCGGCAAGCGCCACGGCGACCCCGTCCTGGATCGCCTGCTTGACGCGCAACACGCATTCATCGCCCAGCGTTTCGTAACGCGTGGCCTGAATCATTTCACACAAATTCCGGGTCAACCCCACGACGAATTTCCTTGCTCGTTCGAAGATTTTTTTATACGGCGATTTTAGCGCAGGCAATGCAGCCTGCCGGCTGCCGCCCTAGCCGAGTTTGATGCTGCGCAACGCCGCGGCAAACTCGGCGGCCGACTGATAACGCTCGGCGCGCTTTTTCGCCAGCGCGCGCGCCGTGATGTTGTTGAATTCGCGCGGCACGTCCGGATTGAGCTGCGAGGGATACAGCGCCGGCTCGCGCACGATGCGTTCGATCAGCACATGGTCGGCACAGGGCGGGCGCTCGAACGGCGTCTGCCCCGCCAGCATTTCAAACAACACGACGCCGAGCGAAAAAATATCGGTGCGGTGATCGACCACCTCGCCGCGCGCCTGCTCGGGCGACATGTAGCGCGGCGTGCCGAGCACGGTGCCGGTGCGCGTCAGTTCCGACATCGGAATATGCGCCAGCCCGAAGTCGCCGATCTTCGCCACATTGCCCGGCGCGATCAGGATGTTCGACGGCTTGATGTCGCGGTGCCAGATGCCGTTGTCGTGCAGGCACTGCAGGCCGTCGGCGACCTGCGCCGCGATGCTGACGATAAGGTCGCAGGGCAGCCTGGGCGTGCGGTCGAGCATCTTGCGCAGCGAATCCTTGACCAGCTCCATGACGATCGCAATGCCGCCGCTGAAACTGCCGGCGTCGTAGATCGTCAGGATATTGCGGTGCGACACGCCGGCCGCCGCGCGCGCGTCGACCAGAAAGCGCTGACTCAGTTCGGCGTCCTCGATGACATCGCCGAACTTCTTGAATTTCTTCACCGCCACATGGCGCCGCAGGTTCTTGTCGTAGGCGTCGTAGACGTCGCTGGTCGAGCCGGTGCCGAGCTTTTCCCGCAGCTCGAATCGAATATTGAGAGACATCCGAACATTGTACTGTGATCACGCAGGGCAAAGCGAGTGCGGCACCGCACGGCGACGCAACCGGATTCGGTGTAGATTGCCGACTCCCGAGGAGGAAAACGATGAGACCACCGCGCCCGCTCATGCTCGTCACGGCTGCCGCCCTGCTGCTCGCCACTGCGCTGCCGCCGCTCACTGCGCATGCGCAATGGTCGCCGACCCGCCCCGTGCGCTTCATCGTGCCCTTTCCGCCCGGCGGCGCCGTCGATGTCATCGGCCGCATTGTCGCCGCGCGCCTGCCCGAACGCCTCGGCCAGCCGGTGGTCGTCGATAACCGCGGCGGTGCTAACGCCATCATCGGCAGCGATCTCGCCGCCAAGGCGCCGCCCGACGGCCACACCATCGTCATCGAGCCGGCAGGCCACCCGATCACGCCGTCGGTGATGCGCAAGCTGCCGTACGACGTCATCCACGATTTCACCGCCATCGGTCTGATCGGCAATGGCGCTTACGTGCTGATCGTGCATCCGGCAGTCGCCGCAAAAACCGTGACCGAATTCATTGCGCTGGCCAAGGCGCGGCCTGGGCAACTGAACTACGCCTACACCGGCTACGGCAATGCCACGCATCTGTCGGGCGAGTTGTTCAAGGTGCTCACCGGCATCGACATGGTGGGCATCGTCTACAAGGGCGGCGGCCCCGCGCTCACCGACGTCATGGGCGGCCAGATCCCCGCCTTCTTCGCCGGCGTTGCTTCGGGTGCGGCGCAGATCAAGGCCGGCAAGGTTCGCGCACTCGGTGTCACGACCTCGCGACGCACCGCGGCACTGCCCGAGGTGCCGACCATCGCCGAAGCCGGTGTGCCCGGTTATGAAGTCGATGGCTGGTACGGACTGCTCGCGCCGAAGAACACGCCGCCTGCCATCATCCGCCGCTTCAACAGCGAACTCGTCGCCGTCGTCGCCATCGATGAAGTCAAAGAACGTCTGCTCGCCGCCGGTGTCGATGCGCGCGTCTCAACGCCTGCGGAATTCCAGGAGCGCATCGTCAAGGACGTCGCGCGCTGGGCGGATGTGGTGAAGAAGGCGCGGATTACGGCGGAGTAACCGAGGACAATTGTTGGGCGTCCCTGGTCAGCCCCACCCGCACGCCGCCTCGCAGTTCGCGCTCAGTCGCGCAGCGAAAATCCAAGCCCGGACGCCGCCGGCACCAGCAACCGGCCATCCCTGAACTCGGGTTCGGTAGCGAAGCGCGTGCGCAGCGCAGCGTGCGCGCCGTGCACTTCGAGCATGCCGCCGTGAGCGTGGCCGGCCATCGCCGGCAGATTGGCCGCCTCAAAACCACCGGCACCGGCCACCGGCACGCCGTGCGCCTCGGCCAGCGCCAGCACGCGCAGCATGGCCGATATTCCGCCGCAGAAGGCGGCGTTCGGCTGCACGACGTCCAGCGCGCCGGCGACCAATGCATCGCGAAACCATGTCATCGACTGGATCATCTGTCCGCTGGCCACCGGAATGCTGGTGGCGCGCCGCAATTCCACCAGCGCCGGGATATCGTTCCCGCGCAGCGGTTCCTCGAAAAACGCGATGTCGCAGTCGGCGACCATTGCCGCCAGCCGTTTTGCGTCGGCCAGCGTATACGCACAATTCGCATCCAGCATCAGGGGTGCCGCACCGATGGCATCGCGCACGGCGCGAATGCGCTTGGCATCTTCGGCCAGCGTGCGACTGCCGCCGACCAGGACCTTGGCGCCGTGAAAACCGGCGGCCAGCGCCGTTTTGCAGGCGGCCACCAGTTCGGCCTCGCTGTAAGCAGGCAAGCCCACCGTGGCATACGCCGCCACTGCATTGCGCGCGCCGCCGATCAGCGTGGCCACCGGCCGGCCGAGCGCCTTGCCCTTGATGTCCCACAAGGCCAGATCGAATGCCGACATCGCCGAGACGTATACGCCGGTGGACTGGCGCGGATTGAATTTGCGCGCGAGCTGCACGCTCAGTGCCTCAATGTCGAGTGCCGAAGCACCGCATGCAGTCGCGGCAAAACCGCCATTGAGCAAATGCGCAACTTCATCGGCAAGAAAACGCCCGGTAACGCCTTCCCCATGCAGACCGCTGTCGGTCTCGACACGACAGCGCACGAAGGTCAGACTTTCCTGCCCGGCATAAGCGTCAGCGGCGCGCGCCGGCTTGATGTGTTCGACGGCGGCGCGGATGGCGGTGATTTTCATGTGCGCGCATTCCCGTTTGCCGTCATCGTCGTTTGCTTGTTCATCGTCGATCCTTTGCACAGGTTTGCGGCGGTCATGAAAGCGTAAAAGCGCCGCCGAGTTTAGCCACTGCGCAGGGGCGGCGCAATTTGCCGCGCTGCACGGCGCGCCGCCGTCGCGTAAACTGTGGCCTCGCAAAACCACCCGCACGCAGGAGCACATCCCCATGGCATCACTCAGCCGGCAACTGGCACGCTGGATCGTCGGGCTTCGTTATGAAGACCTGCCGCCCGCGGTCGTCGATCGCGCCAAGGGCGTCACGCTGCAATGCCTGTCGTCGATCCTGATCGGCGCGCAGACCCAGCCGGGCAAGGAAGCCGTTGAACTGATCGTCGCTGAAGAGGACGGCGTGCGCAATGGCGCCACCATTCTGGTGGACGGACGCAAGGTGAGCAAAAGCGGCGCGGCCTTCGCCAATTCGGAAATGGCCTTCGCCGGCGGCAAGTGGGACACCTTCAAGATGCTGATGCATCCGGGCACCAGCGTAATTCCGGGTGTCCTCGCTGCTGCAGAAGCGAACAAGGCCTCGGGCCGCGATTTCATCACTGCCGTTGCCGCCGCCTATGAAGTGATGGAGCGCCTCGCCAATGATGTGATCCCGACGCTGATGGCGCGCGGCTTTCATGCGAGCCCGGTGTTCGGCATTTTCGGCGCGGCGATCGGCGCGGCGAAAATCGCCGGCCTCGATGAAGAACAGATGAACAGCACCATCGCGCTCTGCGCGAGCATGGCCGGCGGCAACCTCGAAGGCGCGCGCAGCGGCGGGCGCGCGCTGCGCGAAGGCGCGGCGGTGCGCAATGCACTGTTCGCCGTCGCGCTGGCGCGCCAGGGCCATATCGGCGGCGAAACGGTGCTCGAAGGCGACGCCGGCTTTTATCACGCCTATGTCGGCAACCGGCACGGCGACCTGACCTACAGCTTCGAAGGCAGGCTGCACACCGATTACATGAGCGTCGCTGCAGGCCTCGGCAAAGAATGGATCATGCTGGAAACGCTCTACCGCATCTATTCAATCTCGGGCTACAACATCGCGCACATCGACGTCACCGCAGCGCTGTGCGCCGAACACGACATCAAGCCCGCCGACATCGAACGCATCGAGGCCGTGGTCAACTGGCTGGAGACGCAGTATCCGAGCCCGGCGTTTCCGGTGCGCCGCGAAGACACCAACCGCAAGCCCGGCAGCACCGCCTATCACCTTGCTTATGCGGCGGCCAAACGCGGCTACCCGATGCTCGGCGACTGGGCGCCGCAGACCGCGCGCGCCGACGATCCGCCGGAAATTCCGGAACTGATCAAACGCGTCAGCATCGTGCCCTCGCAGACCATGGGCCTGTTCGCGCCGCGCATCACAATCACCACCAAAAACGGCAAGTCGTATGCCAAGCAGGGCACGGGCCGCGAATTCATCTGGGACTACGAAGAGCAGGCGAAACGCATTCGCGGCATCGACAGCGGTCTGCCGGTTTCGGTGGCGCAGTTCGTCAAACTCATCGATGCCTGCCGCACACTCGATCAATTGCCGCGCGCCGATGCGCTGGTCGGGCTGACGCTGAAACAAGCGGCCTCTGCATGACGGCAGTCGCACCGCGAAAAATCAGCATCGGCGGCCTGCTGATCGGCGCCGCCTTTTTTGTTGTCGGTCTGGTCTTTATCGTCGGCTCGTGGGGCGCCTATCTGACCGACAGCAATATCGTGAATAACGGCGCCAGCGCCGATGGCCGCCTCATGAAAAAGTATTTCATGCGCGCGGCTGACGGCGACAGCGACCACATGATCGAATACTGGTTCAAGACGGCAGACGGCGTCATGATCGAAGCCACGCGCGGCATCAGCCGCGATCTGTGGAATGCATTGCACGAAGGCCAGACGCTGCAGATCCATTACGCCCGCGACAACCCCAGGCGCAATTTCCCGCTCGGCGCCGGCGTCACCTCGCCGGGCATCGCAATTTATGCCTCGGTCTTCGGCGCGCTGTTCGCGCTGTCCGGCGGCGCCCTGGTTTGGAGATGCTTTAGGCCCGCGCCCGATACCAACTGATCCGATTTTCGGGGCACGGCTTTAGTTGAATATGACGCCCGCCAACCATTGCGCGCAGCTGGCGCAAACAGTCATATTGCCTGCTTCTTGCGACATGCCAATCAGGGCGTGCCCGCAAGTATTGCCGCAGATTATCCCTCACCTCAATCACGTAGAATGGGCAGCATTCACGCATGTGAAACATTTTTCAGCCACATCGACAATTTGAACATGAGCATAGCCGATCACATTCCGCAGGTGCGCAGTCAATACGAAGATCTGCCCTATCCACCGCGCGACCCCGCTGACGAGAAATCCCGCCTGATCACGACATGGCTTGACGATCTTCCGATGATCAATCACTACTGCTTTGGCGGGCTGCAGACCTTCAGCAACAGATTTCGCGTATTGGTCGCGGGGGGTGGCACTGGCGATGCAACGATCTTTCTAGCCGAACAACTGCGAAACACTGATGCCCAAATTGTGCACCTCGATTTAAGCGCAGCAAGCATAGAAGTCGGGAAACAACGCGCGCGAATGCGCGGTCTGCAGAACATCACCTGGTTACATGATTCTCTCCTTGGCCTGCCCGAACGCGGTATTGAACCTTTCGATTACATCAATTGCGCCGGCGTTCTTCATCACCTAGCCGAACCTGACGCCGGCCTGAAGGCGTTGCTATCGGTGCTCAAGGAAAGCGGCGCGGTCGGCATTATGGTGTACGCGCAGATCGGCCGTACCGCTGTTTATCAGATGCAATCCATGCTGCGAAAAATCAATCACCACGAAACGAGCAAGGCACGCATGATCGCTAATGCGCGAGCCGTTCTGGCAGCGCTGCCGAATTCCAACTGGTTCAAACGCGCGGAGGCCGACCTCTATCTTGATCATGAAAACCTGGGGGATTCCGGCGTGTTTGATCTGTTGTTGCACCCCCAAGACCGCGCTTACACCATTGAAGAGCTATTTGCCTGGCTTGCAGACGACAACGGCCTGCATATCGAGCTTACCGATGTCGCCCGCGGCAGCGCCGCATACCGCCCTGAACTGATGGTCGCGGCCCCACACCAAAAAACAATGGCAGCGCTGACCGGAAACCTGCCTTTGCGACAGCGATTCGCAGTCGCCGAGGAACTAAGCGGCAATTTGATTCATCACACCTTTTACGCCACGCGCGGCGTTAAGCGGCGCGCCCCATATGGCGATCCAGATTTTGTGCCGTTTCTGTTTCACGAGCCGGTCACTGGAGCTGATCTTGCCACGCTGATCCGCCGCAACAATTCCAGGCCATTCGTCCTCAACCATGCGCACACAGCAATCTCAACACTCATAAATCCGGGAAATTTTGGCGCAGCAATTCTGGATCAACTCGACGGACAAAAGTGTTTTGGCGAAATATTTGCGCAAGTCCGTAACGCTTCTTCAAATGCACCAGACGACGCTGCCCTATTCCAGGATTTCCACCCTCTCTTCGATTTTCTGACCGCGATCGACCGGCTGCTGTTGCGACATCGCTTGGTGAAGTTCCCCCAAAAATCAATCTGAAATTCTGCCCGCACTCAACTCAACTGCGCCAGCAGTTGCGCAAGCTGCGCGGCGTCGAGCTGTTCGAGCTGGCCGAAACCCTCGATCACCTGCGCCGACGTCGCCGCATCAAAACGCACGCCGAGGCAGTCGCGGATTTTCGCGCCGTGCTGGGCGGCATCGACCGGAATGCCCCAGGTGCCCGGCGGCTTTCTGCAGATACCTTTATGCACGCTGCCGTCGTTCAGCGTGACATCGACCGACATGTGCATGTTTTTGGTGTCCGGCGGAATCGACGGATCGAATTCGAGCGCGATTTTGCCGAGCAGGCTTTCCATGTCGGCGGCAAAGCGGCGCTGATCGGTGAAGGTCTGGATGCCGACCGCGCCGTCGAGCAGTGCCGCGGCGGCCGCAAACTGAATGCTGAACTTGCCCTCGAGGCCGACGCGCGGCCGCGGCCGGTTGGCATCGAGGATTTCCGGCGAGACGATGCGCACGCTTTTGATCTGTGACACATCCTTGATGGTCTTGCGCGCGTCGAGCGCCGCCGAAATCGCGAAATGCGTCGGGTATTTCGACGGATAGAACTTGATCGCCATGCCCGGTTCGACGCAGCGCCACGGCGCGCCGAAGTCGAACAGCACGTTGTAATCGAAATGCGCCGCGAAGAAAGTCTGCACGTAGCCGTGTTTGGCTTCGAAGATCGCCGGGTTCGCCGTGAAGCCGCGCGCGGCGAGCAGCGCCGCTTCGAGGCCGGCTGCCGCCGCATTGCCGCAGTGCGTGCATTTCACCATCGAGCCGGAATTCGCCGGCAGGCCGGCGCAGCGCGACGACGCCATGCCGAGTGCGTTGGCGAGTTGCGCCGCATCGAGCTTCAGCAGGTGGGCGGCGGTCACCGCCGAACCCATCGGTCCCATCACGCCGGGCGAATGAAACGGCAGGGCGCCTCGCGCAGGCTTTGCCGCGGCAAGAATGCGGCCCTGGATTTCGAAGCCCTTGGCGCAGGCGGCGATCACATCGCGCCCGCTGCTGCCGCGCGCCTCGGCCAGCGCCAATGCCACCGGCACGGTCGGCGACACCGCATGCGTCGGCGGGCTCGACATCGGCTCGAAATCGAGCACGTGCATCGACACCGCGTTCGCATAGGCCGCTGCGCTCGCCGGCACCTTGCAGCCGAAACCCCAGATCGTCGACTGCGCTGCACCGCCGGTGTCGCGCGTGTGCGCGGCGACAATCTTCGGCGCGTCTTCGGCGGTGCCGGCGACCGCCACCGCCACGCCGTCGAGGATCAGGCGTTTGACGGCGGCAATCGCCGCGTCATCGAGCGCATCGTAGTCCTTCGCGCAAACGATGGCTGCGAACTTTGCGGTTTGTGCCGGCGCTGTGTTGTTGTCTTTGCTCATTACCCCTCACCCCTGCCCTCTCCCCGCTGACGCGGGGCGAGGGTGTTCAAATGTCACTGCTTTTGTAGCCTCCGGGCTACTGGTTTTCCTGCAACGCTTCCGCCACCAATTCCGCGAGATCGAGCACCCGCGGTTTCTTCGCCGCATCGCTCGCCCCGACACCGTCCTCGAACATGCCCATACAGAAGGCGCAGGACGTCGCCACCACTTCGGCGCCGGTGGCAATCGCTTCTTTGACGCGCGTGACGTTGATGCGCGCTGTGCCCTTCTCTTTCATGAAGGCCTGACCGCCGCCACCGCCGCAGCAGAACGACTGCGCACGGTTGCGCGGCATTTCGACGACGTCGGCGCCTTTCAGGCTGCCCAGCACGCCGCGCGGCTCTTCAAACACCTGGTTGTAGCGGCCGAGATAACAGGGGTCGTGGTAGGTGACCTTGCCCGCCTTCAGCGCTGCACCCTCGCCGAGGCTGAGCTTTTTCGCCGCAATCAGTTCTTCGATCAACTGGCTGTGGTGGATGACTTCGTAATGGCCGCCCAACTGCGGATATTCATTTTTAATTGCGTTGAAGCAGTGCGCACAGGACGTCACCACCTTCTTGATGTTGTAGTGGTTCAGGCGCTCGATGGTTTTCGTCGCCAGTTGCTGGGCGAGGAACTCATGCCCCATGCGCCGCGCCGGATCGCCGGTGCAGGATTCTTCCTTGCCGAGAATCGCGAATTTGAGCCCTGCGGCCTGCAGGATGCGCGCCAGTGCAATGGTGATCTTCTGATTGCGCGAGACAAACGAGCCGACGCAGCCGACGAAGAACAGGTAATCGACGGTCTCGCCTTTCGCGGCAACATCCTTCATCTCCGCCACCGGCGTGGCCATCTTCTTCGTCCAAGCCGCGCGTTCCATCGGCACCGACTGATAGGGGTTGCCGAGGCGTTCGAGGCTGTTGAACACCGGTTGCGCTTCAGGCGGGAAGGAATTCTGCTCGGTCACCAGATTGCGCCGCAGGCTGACGATCATCGGCACATGTTCGATATGCACCGGGCACTGCTCCATGCAGGCGCCGCAGGTCGTGCAGTCCCAGATTTCGTCTTTCGACACCACGCCGCCGATCAGCTGGCGGTGCGCACCGCGGCCGTTCTTGAAACGCCCGCTATTCATGCCCTCGCCGAGCACGCCGGAGAACACGCCGCCCTGGTCGGCCTGAAAGCCCGCCAGCGACAACACGAAGTCGCGCGGCCGCAGCGCCTTGCCGGTGTTGAATGTCGGGCAGAATTCGAGACAGCGCCCGCAATGCATGCAGGCATCGACCGACATCAGCTGCGCCCAGCTGAAATGTTCAAGCTTCGAGGCGCCGATCACCTCGGCGGTTTCGATATTCTCGATCGCGTCGAGTGCGCCGCGCGGCTTCATGCGCCGCAGCAGCACATTGGCCATCGCCGTGAACGGATGCACGAGTTTGCTCCAGGCCGCGTAACCGATCAGCGCAAACGCGACCAGCGCATGCGACCACCAGGTGATTTGATGCATGGTCGAGAGCACGTTAGGCGCGATACCGCGCAGCGCCTGCGCCACCGGATAGGACACGAACGACCATATCGCCCACGGATCATGCGTCAGCGCCAGCCGCAGCGCCTGCAGCGCATAACCCTGCACCACCAGCACAGCCAGCCACACCAGTATCAGGGCATCGTCGGCGCTCGATTCCTGAATCGCCGGCCGCAACACCATGCGCCGATAAAGCGCCAGCGCAATACCGGCCAGCAACAGCAGGCCGCCGAGGTTCATCGCCAGCTTGAAGCCGAGATAAAAATCGCCCTGCAGAAAATTCACGCCGAACACCGGCACCGCGATGTCGGCCTCGATCATCACCAGCGTGGTGCCGGCCAGCAGCGTGATGAAGCCGCCGAATAGGCAGGCGTGCATGAGGCCGCCGTAGAGATTGCGCTTGCGCGCAATGCGCCCGTGCAGCACGGTCATGCGCAGCAGATAAACAATGCGCTGCGCCATGCGGTCGAAACGGTTTTCCGGCTGGCCCATTTGCCAGCGCCGCACGCGCCGCGCCAGGCCATAGGCGAGCAAGGCCAACGGCAGCGTCATCAGCAAATAGATGGCGACCGCGCTGTAGGGATCGATGTTGAACAGAATTTCGCGCGACGGAATCATGCAACCTTCTCGGCACTGTGCAAGGCACGCAGGGCCAGCGCCACGGCGGCGGCCAGCACACCCAGCAGCACGAGTGCGACGAGCGCACCGGCCAGCAGGGCGCCGGCTGAAACGAGGTCGCCATGCGGATGCAGCGCCGCGCCCGTCAGCGCCAGCACCAGCGTCAGCGCCACCGGCAGCATCAGCAGCACGATGAGCACGCGCGCGAGCTTCGCCGGAAAACGCGCCGCGATACGGCCGAACAAGGCCGGCGGTTCAGCCGCGAGTCCGGCGCGCACGCCGCCGCCGATGGCGCCCGCCAGCAAGACGCCGACGGCGACGATGCGCAAGACCGCGAGGCCCGAGAATTCCGAGACCAGCAAGATGGCGAAACCGACGGCGAGGAGAATGGGGCAAACCATGTTGAGCAGTGTTGATTAAATCCCGACTTGATCCCCTCTCCCCCTGCACAGGGGGAGAGGGCGAGGGTGAGGGGGTAGCAGGAAAATTGATAACGACATTTGAATGGATACCATTTTCCCCTCACCCCTGCCCTCTCCCCGCTTGCGCGGGGCGAGGGAGATTTTGAGATGCCGCTCAGGCGCGGCGCAGTAAAACTACGCCACCGAAAACGTTTTGCCCGCGACCATTTTTTCGAGCCGCTCGAAACGCGCCGCCGAGGCCGCATCATTGGCGCCGCCGGTCAACAGCATGAATTTGCGCTTGAGGTCTTCGGTGGTCAGCGGCTCGGCCGGCATGCCCTTGTAGGTGTCGCGGCGCTTGCTGACCTTGCGACCGTCTTTCAGCGTCACGGTCGTCGTCGAACTTCTGACCGCGCACTCGCCGGCGCGCTTCTTCAGTTCGAGCGACTTCGCCGTGGCGCGGATCGCCGGGTCCTGCACGGCCGATTCATCAAACGAATGCGGATCATCCGGGTCGCGATGCAGGGCAATCGCCACGCAGAACGGCACGCTGTACTGCGCCTTCAGGATATCGACCGGTTCCGGAATGTTGTGATGGGTCATCAGTCGCTCGCTGCCCTCGATCAGCAGATGGGCCACATCGGCCGCCGCGAACTTGTGCTCCGCCATCAGTTCACGCAGCGACTGCACCGGCGTGTGCGCATTAATGTGCGCGGCATAACGCTTGAGACAGATGCGGCGCACTTCCCATTCGCTGCCGAGGCCCTTGGTGAGCTGCGCGGCTTCGCACATCTCGGCGATGCCATAGGCATCGAGAAAACCGAACTTGCCTTCGAGCACGGTCTCCGGGCCTTCGTAACCGGTGGCCGCCAGCCGCGCCGCCATGATGCCGCCTTCGGAAGCACGGCCCAGATGCAGGCGTTTGACCATCGCGCCCTCTTTCGATTTCGAGAAGGCCAGCAGGCCCGACGACAGCGAACCGGCAATCGCCAGCGCATGCGTCAGTTGCTTGGCGTTGAGGCCATAGACGAGGCCGGCCGCAATCGCGCTGCCATAAGTACCAGTGAGGCCCGGCGAGTGAAAGCCGACATGCTCGGGGCTGTGGTGCGAAGCCACCGCAATACGGAACATCACTTCGACTGCCGCAACATAAGCAGTCAGCGCTTTTTTGCCATCGACGGGGTTTTCTTCGCAGGCAGCGAGCAGCGCCGGCAGCACCGTTGCCCCCGGATGCGAACCCGCGCCCGGATCGCGCACGCTGTCCTGCTCGAAGGCATGGCCGAGCGCGCCGTTGGCCAGCGCGGCATAAGGCGCGTGCACCTTGACGCCGGGCACGCCGAAGATCGAACAAGGCCCGCCCGCGCCGTAACGCTGCGCGTAATCGATGACGAGGCGGCTCCATGGAAACTGTGCGCCATAGGTGCAGGCGGCAATGGTGTCAATGATGCAATCACGTCCGCGCGTGATGACGTCTTCGGGAATCTGTTCGAATTTCAGGTCGGCGGCGAATTGCGCCAGGGTTTGTGCAGCTGTGGCCATGTTGTTCTCTCTGGTTACTTGCAGTTTTTGTTCTCAGCCCTGAAGCCGGCGTCACGAATACGCTTGCCGGGGCGGGCGACCCCGGATTTTACCTTTTCGGCGAAGGCTTCCGTGTGCAGCCGGCCGGGGAATTTCAGAAGATGATTTCAGTCGATCGCAAACAACGGCGGCAGCACCGCCACATCGGCCGCGGCATCGAGCCGCCACAGTTGTTCCAGCAGCGCATCGACGCGCTGCCGGCCGAGCCCATCGACGCACAGCAGACGAAACTTGTCGTCGATTTCGCGATCGGTTTTCGGCGCCGACAGTTCGTGTTTGTCGCCGCCGGCTTCGCCGGTCAGGGTTTTGCCGTCGGCCAGCGTGACCGTCACGCGCGTGCGATGTTCGACCGGCAGCTTCGCATAGGCCCTGGTGTAATCCCTGTTCTCGACGACTTCGACTTTCTGGATCAGCGCGCGCAATTGCGGGTCCCAGAGTTTGGCGTCATCGAACGAGCGCGGCGTCACCGCGCCGTCCATCAGCGTCACTGCCACGACATAGGGAATGCTGTGATCGGCGGTCTCGCGCGTGTCCGGATGCCAGCGATGTTCGCCGGTGCCGAATTCGTCTTTCGCCCGCCCGTAGGTTTCGACCAGGATTTTTGCAACGCCATCGACCGCCGCCAGCGGCGCGACCTGTTCGGCCGCCAGCGCCGACGAGATGGTTGAACCGCAGCAGGCACGCGGCTTGATCACGGTGCGCGCGATTTTGTAAGGCGCGCCATTGCCGCCGAGTGCCAGCGTAAACGGTTCGCGCGCGACGTGGTCGCGCCAGCCGCCGGCGCCTTCGAAGGGCAGATGCGGCCCTTCCATGCCGGCGCGCGCGAGTATCGCGGCGAACACGCCGGCACGCCCCGCGTGGCCCGAGGCGACGGCCTTGTACATCGAATAGTGGTCCATGCGCACCTGGCGCAGGATCACGTTGGGCACCACGGCAAGCGCCACGCAATGCGCCATCTGCGCCGGCGTGAGGCCGAACAAGCGGCCGGCGCCGAGCGCGCTGCCGAGCGTGCAAAGGTTGGTGTGATCAAAACCGCGGCCGGTGTTTTTGAAGACATCGGAGAAACTCTGATAAACCTCATAGGCCAGCACCACTGCAGCCAGCAGATCGCGGCCGCTGGCGTGTACATGTTCGGCCGCCGCCAGCACCGGGGTCAGCACATCGCTCGGATGGCCGCCGAAGGCGTCGGGCCAGTGATAGGTGTCGTTCATCTCGACGTAACGCGCAGTGGCGGCGTTGACGTAGGCCGCCATCTCCGGCGTCGTTTTCAGGCGCGTGCCGATCACGGTTGCACCCTCGGCGTTGGGCATCGCTGCGGCGACATTGCGCGCAATGCGGCAGGGCTCGGCGGAAAAACCGCCCATCAGGGCGCCCAGCGTATCGATCACGCGCACCTTCGCCGCGTGCACGGTGTCGGCGGGCAGGTCTGCAAAGCGCAGCGCGCAGGCGTAGTCGGCGAGCATGCGCTGCACGCCGTCCACCGCCCTCTGCTGCGTTTCTCCGCCGAACGGCTGGTTCATGCCGCCTTTCCCGCTGGGTTAGAATTCCTGCGCGTGTTGGAGTTCGTCTTCATGCGCGCCGGGAAAATTATAACGTGGTACTGCAGCGCAGCCGCATTTTCGGCGCCTGCATCGGCCGCATTCAATCGGGGAGCACATGCGTTTGCCATTCGTGATGCCCGCCTGCACCGGCGCCACCGTGTTTGCACTGACCGCCACGCTGCTGGTGCCGGTTGCTGTCAATGCAGCCGAACGCGCCACGGCAGCTTATCCGCACAAACCCGTGCGCCTGATCGTGCCGCAGCCGCCGGGCGGCGGCGCCGACATCGTCGCGCGCATGGTCGCGCAGAAACTCGGTGAAGACCTGCGGCAGCAGTTCGTCGTCGATAACCGCGCCGGTGCGGGCGGCATCGTCGGCACCGAACTCGTCGCGCGCGCCCAGCCCGACGGTTACACGCTGCTGATTGGCATCACCGGCAGCCTCACCATCAATCCGGCCCTGCATCAGAACCTGCCCTATCGCCCGCTCGAGGATTTCGAGCCCGTGAGCCTTGCGGTGGTGAGCCCTTTTCTGCTCGTCGTGCATGCTTCGGTCAACGCCAACAGCGTGGCCGAACTCATCGCGCTGGCGAAATCGAAAGCCGGCCCGCTCAACTACAGCACGCCGGGCAACGGCTCGCTCGCCCACTTGTCGATGGAATGGCTGCGCAGCGCCACCGGCGCGCAGTTCACGCACGTGCCCTACAAAGGCTCGGCGGCCTTCGGCGCGGTGCTCGCCGGCGAAGTGCCGGTGACGCTGGTCAATGTGGTCAGCGGCATGGCGCAGATCAAAAGCGGCCGCATCAAGGCACTCGCCATCACCAGCAAAACGCGTTCGCGCGCCGTGCCCGAGTTGCCGACGGTCGCCGAATCCGGTGTCGCCGGTTTCGAAGCCAGCAACTGGTTCGGCGTGCTGGCCCCGCGCGGCACGCCGCCGGCGATCATTCAGCAGATCTATAAAAGCATGGCCGCCTCGGCGCGCAGCGCGGAGGTCAAAGAGCGCATGCTGCGCGACGGTGCCGACGCCGTCGGCGGCACGCCGCAGGAATTCGCGCAGCTGATCAAGTCTGAATTGAAACGCTGGGCGGAAGTGGTGAAGCTGTCGGGCGCGAGGGTCGATTGACCGCAACCATGCGCACACACCTCACAAACCTTGACCGCCTTACGCACATCATCAATTTGCTCAAGCGGCTGCACATCCATTCCTTCCCCCGTTTACGGGGGAAGGCTAGGATGGGGGCGCTCGCACGTCAGCAGCGCCCCCACCCTACCCCTCCCCCGCGCGATGCGCAGGGGAGGGAAATAACTCATCGCTACGCCAATGTATCCGCGTTAGTCACTGCGGCAATATTTGCAATGCTCGTATCAAGCATTCATGCCGCAGAGTCCTATCCAACCAAACCAATCCGCCTCATCACCCCCGCCCCTCCCGGCGGTGCCACCGACATCATGGCGCGTTCGCTCGCGCAAAAGCTTGCCGAAGCGCTCGGCCAGCAGGTCGTCGTCGATAACCGCGGTGGCGGCGGCACCATCATCGCCACGCAACTCACCGCGCGCGCCGCGCCCGACGGCCACACGCTGCTGCTCGCCAACGCCGCCTTCGGCACCAACCCCGCGCTGGTCAAAGACCTGCCCTACGACACACTGCGCGATTTCGCGCCGGTCACGCTGGTCGCCGATTCGCCGCTGGTATTCGTCGCGCATCCTTCGCTCAACGTCGCTAGCATCAAGGAACTGATCGCCGCCGCCAAGGCGCGGCCGGGACAGATCAACTACGGCTCATCGACACCGGGCACCGGCGGACATCTCTCGGTGGAAATGCTGAAGTGGATGGCCGGCATCGACCTCGTGCACATTCCCTACAAAGGCGCCGGCCCCGCGGTCACCGCGCTGCTCGCCGGAGAAGTGCCGCTGATGTGCACCAGCCCGCTGCCGACACTGCCACATATCAAAAGCGGCAAGCTGCGCGCGCTGGCCATGACCGGCCGCGCGCGTTCGCGTGCGCTGCCCGAGGTGCCGACGGTGGCCGAATCGGGGCTCACGGGTTTTCAGTCCTCGCTTTGGTACGCGCTGCTCGCCCCCGTTGGCACACCCGCGGCGGTGATTCAACGTCTCAATCGTGAAGTCGCGCGCATCGTGCGTCTGCCGGCGGTCAGCGAACAACTGCTGGCACAAGGCGCCGAGCCGATTGCCAACAGCCCGCAGGAACTGGCGGTGTTTTTACGCGGGGATATTGAGCGGTGGAAGAAGGTGGTGAAGGAGGCGGGATTTAGCGGGCATTGATCGTGCCGCATTCTGTGAATCTGGAATACAACCTAAGTATGCGCTTACCGAACTAACGCTTGGCGCTTGTTATTTTTGGGCAGATAATTTTTGGCAATTGATACTAGTTAGGTTTTCCTGATATGGCGCAAGGGACGTGTAAAAGATTTTGTGTAAACGGTCAACCGGCAGGAAACTGCCACATTG